>CAZHRM010000031.1:0-1809 GCA_964534855.1 Candidatus Woesearchaeota archaeon | reverse complement strand
TATCAAAAAATGTGGTTACATGATACTGCAGTAAGTCCCATAAATCTTCAATAATAACTTCTGGAGCTCCAGCATTTAAATTTTCCCAAAGCCTTTGATTGGCCCTTATAACATCAGAGAGCTTGTGAGTCAAGTCATCTTCACTTCTTTCTCCTGATTCTAAAATAATGCTTGGTCTTACAGTTACAGGAGGAACTAAAAGTGAAGTTAAAACAGCCCATTCTGGCCTGCAACTCGAAGGATTCACCCCTATTTTTTCTAATTCATTATCTGAAATATTTACTAACATATCCCTGATTTCTATTGGAAACAATCTTGTTTTTCCTATGTAAAAATTTGTTGGCTTGTCTAGTTTAACTCTTTCATTAGCGGCCCCACAATGAGGACATTTTTTAGAGTCCTTTGCTTTCTTTGCCCTTTGGCTCGGCAAATATTTTTTCAAGTCTTTATCAGCAAGCATTAATTTTCCGCACTTGTGGCAAAAACACCTTAATCCCAACTCAATTATAGGAACATATTTCAAATGAATCACAGGTCTTGCTAATTCAATACTTCCAGGATGCCCCAAGCACTCTTTAATTCGTCCTCCACATGTTCTACATCTAACTCCAGGATCTATTGCTCCAAGTTTTAAATCCATTAGCCCTCCATCTACAGGATATCCATCAATATTATACAATTCTGGAGTCACTATCTTTGCACATGAAATCTTTTTAATATCCCTTGGACTAAGCAAAGAAAAGCTTATTCCCCCGATTTTTTTTCTTATTGGTTTTGTCATTTTGTCATTCTAATATTCTCTAAGTTCTTTATTGTATTAAATGGAGTTTCTCTTTGCTCTTCTAATATTCTCATTCCCAATATATAATTTTCATAATGTATACATCCATCACATTTTTTTGGGCAAAAAGGCTTTCCTACATATGGACAATTTTCTCGCTCTGTAAATTCTCTTTCAGGAGTTATATTCATATAAACCATTTTATTCATATTTGTTTTTCAATTAATTCACATTTATTATTAACACATTTTGGCTCTGTAAATTCTGAGCATGTCCAATGATTTGACATTACTGCAACACAGTCTATTTTTTTACAATCCTCTTCTAGTTTATTATTCCAATAATTCTCATAAGTTCTATTGATTGTAATTGCATTTCCACCAGCAGTACATCCACAGCAACCAGCATTTACTTTTATACAATCACTATTTTTTTCACAAAATTTTATGTCCTCTATGTCCACATATTCATTAGTAAAATAATTAATTAAAACTATTCCCACTATCAAAATTATTACCAACCCTGTAATTATTATCAAACTTTTCTTCTCCATTTTATTCATATTTGTTTTTTAATTCAAAGCTTGTGTGAATGTGAAGTCCCTGAAGTTCTTCTAGCAACAATTTGAAAGCATATGAAACCTCAACAGGCTCAACATCCTCGCTGCTGCATTTTGGGCACATGATTTTATTTTTTATATTGTCATCTATTGCAATGCTTCCGCATTTTGTGCATATGTGAAGTATGACTTTGTCTGAATCATATCTTTCTTTTAACAGCAACGATGCTCCGTGTGCGACTAATGCCTGCTGCTCCATCTCTCCTAGTCTCAATGCTCCGCCTCTTGCCCTTCCTTCTATTGGCTGCCTTGTCAACAATGCAATTTTTCCAGAAGCTCTTCCATGAATTCTATTGCCAACCATATATTTTAATTTCAAATAATATAAATTCCCAATGAATATCTTGGCTTCCATCCTTTTTCCTGTGACTCCATTATACATTGTTTCTTTTCCATCATATCTAAACCC
>CAZHRM010000030.1:0-2507 GCA_964534855.1 Candidatus Woesearchaeota archaeon | reverse complement strand
CATTTTCATCAAGAAAAGTATAAGTATTGCATCTTCCAAAATGCTCTGCTAACTTGCTCTTTAATCCTTTCTTATCATTAGTAGGTATTACTATTTTCATTTTATTCCCCTATGTTGTGGACCAGTTGCATTTGTTAATTCTTTCAACTTTCCGCTTAAAAACTTTTGAATAACCTTTTTTATTTCTCCTTCTCCCTGATAAGTCTTTATTCCAAATTGTTCAAAAACAGAAAATGCTCTCGGCCCTAAATTAACAGTTATTACAGCATCAACTTTTTGTTTTGCTACAATCTCTCCTGCTGTGATTCCTGCTCCGCCCATTTGGTCTTTTCCAATATTCTCTATTGCTTTAAAATCTTTTATTTTCTTATTTTCAATTTCTACAATTAAAAAATAATTGCATCTGCCAAATCTTGCATCTACTTCGCTTTCCAAAGTTTTTCCTGTTGAACTTATTCCGATTTTCATTTTTGCACCTCCTTTTGATTTCTTTCACTGTCATGTCTTATTGCATTTTTAGGACAAATATCATGACATCTTTTGCACCTAATGCATTTTTTCATATTTATTATCGCTTTTCCTTTTTTCATTATAATCGCATTAACAGGGCATTCATTCACACAAATTCCACAACCAATGCATCTGTTTTCATCTACCCATGGCATTTTATTTTTCCTCCTTGTTTTTATTATCTATTTTAATTGCATGATTTGGACAAGCATGCATACAAGCCCCGCATTTCCTGCAATTCTTAATATCTTTTACTATTGCTTTTCCGTCTTTAATTTCTAAAACACCAAAAGGGCATACATCTACACAATTTCCGCAACCAGAACATTTTTCTTTGATTATTTTTACCATTTTATTTTTTTATATAAGGACATTTATCTTCATTTATTTTTTTGTCTAAAACTGCTCTTATAAATTCGTTGCAAGACTTGAATCCGCATTTGCCACAATTTAAATTAGGGACTTTTGCTTTCAGCTCTTTTCCAAGAGTATATCTTTTTAATGTTTCTTCAGAGTTTAATATTTTATTGCCATAACAATATCCGCATATTCCTGTAGGCATAGGGTTTTTCAATGTTAGTTTCTCTTGTGAATTTGGAATCTTTCTTATTTCTTCTGCTACATCTATTGCCCCTTCTCCAGTTAAACCATTCCCATCAATTATTAACGCTTTTTTATTTACCTCTAAAATCTTGCTCCTGAAGATTTCCCTTTCTGCCTGAGAAATTAAATCTCCTTTTGATACAACAATAACATCTGCATCAGTCAATAAAGGACCATAACTAGATGGCTTTCCTGCCAAAATATTCAAAACATTAACAGCTAATCCTTCATTAATATAAGGGGAACATCTTAAACATAACCCTGCTGTTTCAATTATTACCAAATCTTTATCTTTATGCTGTTCAATTATTTTTGGCATTTCTAAAGCAGCATAATGATCTGGGCAAACTTCTCCAGAAATTTTATTTTCTGTGCTTATCCCAAATTTTTGTTTTATTAATAAATCATCATCTGTATTTAAAACATCAAACTTCGCATAGTGAATCTTTAAATCTTTTAACTCTTGAATTATAAATTTGATTATGCTTGTTTTTCCGCTTCCAGGGGTTCCTCCAAAAATTACAACTTTCATTTTTTCTCTCCGACTGGCGTGCAAATTAATTTTAATTCATCAACCTTTTTTCCATCCCTGATGTTTTCTCTTATATCCAGTATATAATCATTTATCCATGAAAAATAATTCGCTATCCCTTTTTCTCTTATAGAAGTATGAATAACATTGCTAATCCCGCCATTTTTCATAACAAATCTTTTATCAGTGTCTAAAGCAAGCATAGGATCATGAGTAACTAAAAAAACTATTTTGCCTTTTTTAATAAGAAGATTAAGGGCTTGTTTTATTTTTATTCCAGCATTTTCTATTTCATCAATTAAAATTATAGGAGATTCGCTAACATATGCCAAATCTGCTACCATCAATGCCCTTGACTGCCCTCCAGACAGGATAAGCAGATTAGTTTCTTTTTTTATTTCTTCACCAGTTATTTTATTGGCTTCATTTATTACTTTTTCTATCAGCCCTTTAGTTTCATCTTCAGTTTTATGTTTCCCTCTAGTGATTATATGTGTTTTCAAAAACTCATAAACACTGGTATCTGTCATAAAGTTCATATGCTGGGTTAGATAACCAATTATTTTAATAGAAGGGTCTGTTCTCAAAATTTTATCTGGTCTTTTTCCATTAATGAGAATTTTCCTCTTAGTTTTTGTTTCTCCATAAGCTAATTTTTCAATATCATAAAGCAATTGGCTTTTTCCAGAACCAGTATGTCCTACTATTCCTATTTTTTGCCCTTCAAAAATTTCTATCTTTTCTATAATTTCTTTTTCTTTCTTTTTATTGTATCCTGATAATATCGTTATATTTTTAATTTTCATATTATTTCTCCAAATTTTTATCAAGCCAAACTTTTATTTGTTCTTTAGGCAAGGCT
>CAZHRM010000029.1:0-3696 GCA_964534855.1 Candidatus Woesearchaeota archaeon | reverse complement strand
GCCTGTTAGGGTTCCTGCAAGGATGCCAATGATTATTGCAAGAATAATCTGAATTATCATATATTGAATAAATTTATAAAATATATATTTATTATTGTGTTAATGGTAATGAATATTGATGAAAGAATAAAGCTGATAAAAGAAGTTGGAGAAGAAATAATAGAAGAGAAAGAGTTGGAAGAACTTTTGACTAAAAAGAAGAATATTATTGCATATGATGGATTCGAGCCCTCCGGAAAAATCCATATTGCTCAAGGGCTTCTCAGGGCAATTAATATTAATAAAATAACAAAAGCAGGAATTAAGTTTAAAATGCTTGTTGCAGATTGGCATGCCTGGGCTAATAATAAGATGGGGGGAGACCTTGAAAAGATTCAATTGGTTGGAAAATATTTTATCGAGGTGTGGAAGGCTTCTGGAATGAATCTTGATAATGTTGAATTTGTTTGGGCTTCTGATTTGTTGAATAATAGGGAATATTGGAAAACTGTTATGCAGGTTGCCAGAAATTCTACAGTTAAAAGGATTATTCGGTGCGGACAAATTATGGGTAGAAAAGAGGGGGAAGTATTACAGTCATCACAAATAATTTATCCATGTATGCAGGCAGCTGATATTTTCCATTTGAATGCAGATATAACTCAGTTAGGTATGGATCAAAGAAAAGTTAATGTTCTTGCCAGGGAAATTGGAGAAAAAATTGGTTATTACAAACCTGTTGTAGTTAGTCATCATATGTTAATGGGGCTTGCTCCCCCAATTACTGAATTAGAGGGTGCTAAGAAATCTATTGAACAAAAAATGTCAAAATCAAATCCAGCTTCATCTATTTTTATGACAGATACAGAGGGGGAAGTTAATGAAAAATTTAGAAAAGCTTATTGTCCACAAGGGCAAATTAAAGATAATCCTGTTCTTGAATATTGTAAATATATTATATTTGAAAAAGTTGATGAGTTTGTTATAGAAAGACTTGAAAAGTTTGGAGGTAAAATTTCATTTAAGAGTTATAAGGATTTAGAAAACTCTTTCAGAAAAAAAGAAGTTCATCCAGAAGATCTTAAAAACGCTGCTGCGAAATATATAAATAGTTTATTAGAACCAGTGAGAGTTCATTTTAAGAAAAATAAAAAAGCAAGAGAACTTTTGAAAAAAGTTGAGAGTTTTCAAGTTACCAGGTAATCACCTCGTCTTGAATTCAACAACATCCAAATCTTTTAGTTTATGTTGTAATCCTACTTTTTGTCCTGGAAATTTTGAAGAGGGTCCCCAGATTTTTGATTCTCTTACTTTAGATGAAAAACCTTTTAGAATTTTTTCTGCGATATCTTTTATTGTCGAGTCTGGATTAAGTATCATAGGTTTTGGAGATTTTTCTTTTCTTGGTTCTTTGGTATAGATTCTTATTTTATCAAAACTCTGAAAGATTTTGTTTTTTAGCTCTTCAATTCCTTCTTTTGTTTTTATAGAGATTAAAACAAAATTATATTTTTTGCTTTGTAATCTTGCCTCCATTTTTCTTAGTTCTTGTTTTGTTAATTTATCTGTTTTGTTAAAAACAATTATTTGTTTTCCATGGGCTTTTTCAGTGTTTTCTTGAATTTTTTTTATTTGTTCAATTTTATCGATGAGGATTAGAATTGTGTCTGCCGTATTTACCAAACCTTTATTATAATAATCTGATTCAATTGCAGGAATTTCAATTAATTGTATGTTTGTTCCTGAATAATTCATCATTCCCACAATGGGGAATTTTGTTGTGAAATCATAATCTGCTATTTCTGGTTCTGAATTGGTTAAAAGTTTTAAAAGAGAGGACTTTCCTGTATTTGTCATACCTATAATTACTGCTTGCATGTCCTCTTTTTTTATTCCTTTTTGTGTTGAACCTGCTTTTCTTGATTCTTTCTCCTTGGTGTATTTTAGTTTTGCAAGCCGCCGTTTTAATTGAGCTCTTAAATTTTCAGCCCCTTTATGTTTTGGAGCCAGCGTTATCATTTTTTTTAAGCATTTGATTTTTTGTTCTGTTGTTCGAGCTTGTTCATATTCTACCTGTGCTCTTTCAAAATGAACTGATGCATTTATTGGCATAATCTTTTAAGTATCTTGGATTTTAAAAACATAATGGATAAAAAGAAATTAATAGAAAAAATCATTCAAAAAAAAGAGTTTTCCCAATTACCAAAAAGAGATGTTGAATTGAGTTTTGAAAAGTTTGATAAAGATATTTATTGTGATGAAGAGAAGATTAAATTAACTCGCGATTTGTTAAGGAAAGTTTTTTCAGGATTTACAAGCAGAAAGATTTTATCTCCTAAGGACAAGAATTTTGAATGGATTTTGAGAAAACATTTGTCTACGAGAGAAAGGCTCCCTTATTATGAAGAAGTTTATCAAAGGATTTTGAATGGATTAGGGAAACAAATAAATATTATTGATTTAGGTGCAGGAATCAATGGCTTTAGTTATAATTACATCAGAAAACTTGGTTATGATATAAATTATGTTGGAATAGAAGCAATTGGACAGTTTGTTGAATTAATGAATAATTACTTTGAGCGAGAGAAGATAAAAGGAAAAGCAATTTCCTTGAGTTTGTTTAATCTGTTAAGGATAAAAAATTTAATCAAGATACAAAAAAAACCAAGAATTGTACTTTTATTTAAAACAATAGACTCTTTGGAAATGTTAAAAAAGAATTATTCTAAGAAATTGATTTTAGAAATTGCTCCTTTAGTTGAAAGAATTGTGGTGAGTTTTGCAACTGAAAGCATGGCTAAAAGAACAAAATTTAGAGTTAAAAGAAATTGGATTGTTAATTTTATCAGGGAAAATTTTAAAGTTAGGGATGATTTTGAATTAGGTGGAGAGAGATATCTTGTTTTTAGCAAGAAGTAAAATTTATAAGAGAAGGTTTCCTTTTTATTTTATTAAAGGAGGATTTAAATGGAACAACAAATACAACCAAAACCTGTTGTTGGACAAAAACAACCAATACAAGAACAGCAAACAAAAAAACCAGCTTTAGAGATGCCAAAGAAACCAGCGACTGTGCAAACATCGTCTGCTGAAAAACAAGACCAACCTGTTGTAGAAAAAAAATCAAAATGGTGGCTTTGGTTAATCATTGCTTTAGCAATTGTTTGTATTGGTGCTGTAGTTTATCTTTTTTTATTTTAATAAATTTATTTTGTTTCAATAATTATCTTTATATACTTCTATAAATATTGTTCTTTATGAAATCTGATGCAGAAATTTTGAAAGATAAAATTTCTGTCTCAAAAACTTCTAAGGAGAGACAGAAAGTTTTTGATTTCCAAAGAAAAGTTTTGAAAAATGGAATGACTATTCTCTTTGAAAAAAGAGATATTCCTGTTGTAAGTGTTGCATTTGCTGTTAGAAATGGGGGAATTAATGAAACTCCTGAGGAAAAAGGAATTTCTCATTTTATTGAACATATGCTTTATAAGGGAACACCAACAAGGAATTCAAAAAAGATTGCAGAAGAGATTGAGAGAAACGGGGGAGACATGAATGGATTTACTTCAGAAGCGATTACTGCTTATTTTTGTAAGATGCCAAGCAAGCATTTAGATGTTGCATTGGATGTTTTAAGTGACATGATTAAAAATCCTTTGTTTGATGAAAAAGAATTAGAAAAAGAAAGGAAAGTTATTTTTGAAGAGATTAAAATGT
>CAZHRM010000028.1:0-4163 GCA_964534855.1 Candidatus Woesearchaeota archaeon | reverse complement strand
AATAAGGCCATAGCAATTGCAACAAAAGAAACCATAAGGTTTTTTGTATTCATTTCCATTTTTTTATATTTAATTACCAGAAAATCCTTGTTTTTCTGTGAATATATTCACATATATTTGGTTTATAAACTTTATTGTGACAACAAGAAATATTAATTTTGTAGTACTCAATGTAAGTAACGTAAAGTGACACTTCTAAATTTTAGATAATGTTTGATAAATTTTTAATCCAAGAACAGAATCTTCTACAGGAAAGGGACTTTCATTTATGATGGTGACTTCTTTTTTTTTCGGTAAATTAGAGATAAGTTTTTTTAATTGAGAGCTCTCTGTTTTTTTATGATGCTTCTCTCCTTTTTTTCCGTATTCTATTCCAGAAAAATGAATGTGCATTTTCTTGTGCTCTCTAAATTTTTCAAAGACTTCCTTAAATTTGTAGTCTTTATATCTTGCTAAAATATGTGCAAAATCAATGCAAAAACAGCAGCCCGTGTCTTTCACAAGTTTTTGTATTTCATCTATGCTTCCGAAAACATTTAGTTTTCCTGTGGTTTCTGGCGCAAGTTTTGGAAGATACTTTTTTTTCTTAATTTCTTTTTGCATCTCAAAAATTCCTCTTTTGATGACACAGAAAGCTTGCTCTTTTATATCTGCTTTCTGTGGGCCAGAAAATCCTCTGGATTTTCTTGGATTTTGATAAGTTTCCTGCTTGCTCATTTTAGAATAATATCCAGGATGAAAAACAACCACCTCTGCTTTTAGATATGTTCCTATTTCACAACATTTCAAAATTCTTTGTTTGCTTTTTTCAATTATTTTTTTATCAGTAGAATTTAGATTTATCCAATATGGTGCATGAATGCTTAAATCAATCCCTAATTTTTTTGCAGCTTTTCCAATTTCCAAAGCATCCTCTTTTCTCTTAATGTATATACTATAAGTAAATGCAATTTCACATGCCTTTAGCCCTAATTCAGAATATCTCTCTAAATTTGAAATTGCCTCTTTCACTCCTCCTAATCCTGCTGGACCAAATTTTGTTGACATGCCAATAAAAGAAATTTGAATTTTTTAAATTTTTTTATTACAAATCAAAAGATTTATATACTCCTATGAAGTTACTAATATTATGAAATACGAAACAGCCAAAAAATATGCGATTCGAGACCATCATGTTATGGTTCATACTAATGCTTTTGAAAGAGCTATTTATTTGGGAAGAGTTGAAGAATTGACTCTGGATTGCTTAGAATTAAATCCAGCCGAAAGTCAATCGTGGATTGGAAATTCTCCAACATCACCAAGGAATATCAAAGAGATGTCTTTGGGAATTCCTATTCTGATTGATTTAGAATCAATAATTGCTATTGGTAAAATGCCTTCTTCTAAAGAAATAAAATAATAATTTATCGATTCTAAAAATATTTACGGCCGAATCAAAAACTCTAAAATTTTCCTTCGGAATATTGCACTAAAAATCAATCCCTCCAAGTATTCGGAGAAACTAACAGGAATTAAATGTAAGAATTATTAACACTTACTCCCCCTTCCTAATCTCTTCATAAACAGAAGTAGCTGCAATTGCGCCTTCTGCAGCTGCTGTTACAGCTTGTTTCAGTGGATTATTTGTGGTGTCCCCTGCTGCATAAACTCCTGATAAAGATGTTTCTTGAAATTTGTTTGTTATGATATAGTCATTGTCGAGCTTCAAATTAAGTTGTTGGGTAAGTTTTATGCCAGGAATTGAACCCACCTCAATAAAAACACCATCAACAGAAAGTTCTTTTTTAGAATCCAAAATTATTTTCTCTACTTTCTCCGAACCTTTAATTTCCTTTATATTTGAATTAAAAACTAATTCAATTTTTTTATTATTCTCAACCTGCTTAATCCAAGTGGGTTCTGCCTTGAGAAATTTTTCTTTTCTGTAAATAATATAAACTTTTTTTGCATATTCAGATAATAAAAGAGCCGCAGTCAAAGCAGCATTGCTTCCTCCAATTACTGCGACAATTCTGTTCTTAAAAAAAACTGCGTCACAGGTTGCGCAATAACTTACTCCTCTACCAAAGAATTCCTTTTCACCAGGAACATCTAATTTTTCCTTTTTTCTTCCAATAGCCAATATAATTTTCTTTGAACTGTAAACTCCCTTGTTAGTTTTTATCTCAAAATATCTTTTTTTTTTCTGAATTTCTTCGACAATTTCAGATTTAATTTCTATTCCTAAACTCTTCACTTGCTCAACTAATTTTTTTGTTAATTCAATTCCTGTGATAGATTTGTGAGTAGGAAAATTATGCACTTCATGAGCCTCAGAAATCATGCCTCCCTCTAACTCTCCTATGACTAAAGTGTCAAGCAAATATCTTCCAGCATAGACAGCTGCAGTTAAACCAGCTGGCCCTGCCCCAATTATAATCAAATCATATTTTTCATTTTTCATTTTTAGGTTTTGCAAAAAGGACAAAGACTTTTGCTGCAAGTCCCTTTAATATTTTTTTTGTAAAGTTCAGCATGCTCTTTACTGCAAAATGCTCTAAGACAGGCTCCTTTAAATTCTGGAACTTTTACCTCTTCAAATATCTCCTCCCCCTTATCAATCTTCGAGCCACAATATGTGCATCTTTTTTTGAATAAAGCCATTTTATTAAAGATTTTTATCAAGCCAATTTTGTACTTGGAATTCTGGTAAAGCTCCTACAAATTCATCAACAATTTTTCCATCCTTGAACATCTTTACATTAGGGATACTCATTATTTTATACTTCTGACTTGTTATCGGGCTCTTATCAACATTTAATTTAGCTAAAATAAATTTTCCTTTATACTTCTCAGCAATTTTTTCCAAAACAGGTCCTAGAACTAAACAAGGCATGCACCATTGGGCCCAAAAATCAACAACAACAGGAATTTTCTCGCTTTGTTTTATTACTTCCTCTTCAAAGTTGCTGTCATCTACTTCGATTTTTATTTTATTTTGATTATTTTCCATTTTTTTAATTATATTTTAATTTTATAGGTCCTCAGCAGGAAATAAGTTAATCATTTTTCTTTAAATATTTTGTGGATAATAAATAATTTAAAAATAAAAAGAGGAATGTTAATTCCTCTTATAGACTCAACAATTTTATATTAGTATCTGTTGTCGCAAAATTTTTTGCTACAATCAACTGACATCTTGCTTCTTCTGCAGCTTCAATTATTGGACTTGTGACAGTGCCGTCAATTACAATTACCAAAGGTTTTTTATCAATCTTTTTCAAAGTGCTGCTCAAACTTTTGACTGTAACTTTTTTGATTTCTTCTAAGGATTCATCCAAAAGAATTGCTTTTCCTGTGCCCTGGTTCTCGTCTGAAAGTTCCTTGAGTCTTTCTTTTTCTTTATCACTCAAATCTTTCTTTTCATCTTTTTCTCTGAAACTTCTCTTTGAAAAAAATTCATTTACTGGAACCTTCTTTCTTAGATTCATAAAAATTTCTTTTCCAGTTAATTCCTCAACTTCTTTTCCATCAGGAGCAATTGCAACGTACTTTATATTGGCGTTATCAATTACATTTTGGACAATCAATTTTCCCCCTCTGTCTCCATCAACAAATAAAGTGATTTCTTTTTCTTGTCCTAATTCTCTGATTTCTTTTGGAAGCTTTGTTCCGTTCATAGCTATTACATTATTGACACCATTTCTTACCAAGTTTAGAACATCTGCTCTTCCTTCTACAACAATTATCTTGTCTCCAGAAATGTCTCCGCAGGGAAGTTTTTCTTCTCCATATTCTTTAATTCCAGCAATTTTAGCAGAATCTTTAATCTCATTGGAAATCTCTCTTGAATCTGATGAGCCTTCAATTTCTGTCATCAACTTCTTGGCCCTTTCAAGAATATAATCTCTCTTGCTTCCTCTGACATCTTCAATTCTTTCCACTTCTATTTGGGAATCACAAGGTCCAATTCTTTCTATTGTTTCTATCGCAGCAGCAATTAGTGTTGTTTCTGACTGATCTAATGCTGTAGGAATTTTAATGAGTCCTGTGGTCTTCTTGTCTTTTCTTTCTAATTCAACTTCAATTCTGCCAATTTTTCCCTCTTTTTGCAATTCTCGCATTTCCAGTTCTGCTCCGAGTAATCCTTCTGTCTGCCCAAATATAGCTCCAATTACATC
>CAZHRM010000027.1:0-5844 GCA_964534855.1 Candidatus Woesearchaeota archaeon | reverse complement strand
GGATTTTGAACCATAATATTATGTATAAATACATTATGTGCATCATCAATAATAAGACCTTGCTGCGCATTTTCAATGGTATTATCATGGATCGAACCGCCATAAACATCAGTTATGTACCAAGGATCTGAACCTAAAAGCAAACCAAAACCACATCTTTTTGATGCCCCACAATTGATAATATTATTTGAAATGTCAGAACCAATATAATTCCCGCTGGTTGTAGACCAAGCCTGAATCATTAAAGCTGCAAAAGAACCTCCTTCAAAACTATCAGTATGTGTTATTATATTCCCTTGAATAATACAGTTTTGACAACCCCCAAAAACCAAATCGATATCAGTATTATCTATAAATTCATTATCTTTTATAATACCATTAATCCCATCCCAAAAAGTAATGCCATCCGCCCAAAGCCCGTGCTTATTATGAATCCCATTAAAGGCGATTGTGTTATTAGATATTTCTATATTATTTCCATAAATACATAATCCGCTGGCACATAATGCATTCTTAGAAACACTATTTGTAATCTTGCAACTATTACATGATGACTGCGGCGTAATAATATTATAACCATGCACGTTATTGCCTGAGGAACAAGCATTTCCTGCTGCAGTATTTATTCTATTTTCTTTGTTGCCATTAAAGACTAAATGATCAATATTTACTGAGGAACTTCTAAGTTCCAGAAGGCCATACCCTTCATTAATTTCTGGAGAGGCTATCAATTCAGCACAATCATGATTATTTTCATGACTACATTTCGGCATTGTTTCATCTTTTCCTTGGGTTCTAAGAGTAAGGGGCTTAGTAATCTCAATCTTATTTTTAATGTAATATTTTCCAGGAGGAAGCTCGACTACCGCATTGTCAGGAGCATTATTTAAACAGTCATTTAAAGCAGTTGAAGCATCATTTAAAGTATTTCTTAATGGAAGAAGTGAAGCACAAAAACTGCTTAGAACACACTGCGAGTCACAACACCTGCTCATATCAGAAGCGCTTAACCAATTTCCAGGGCAAGTTTCTGAAACTGAGCAGATATATTTACAGGCGCACACACCTGTTTCAATATATGAGGGGTCAAACAAACAATAGTTAGATTCACACTGTGAATTTTTGAAACAAGATTGGCCTATGCCTCTTTTCTCATCACCAAAGTCATCAGCATTTGCAAATAGTATAAATAATAATATAAAAACAACTCCCAAAACCAAAATATCTTTTTTCATAGTTATTTGCCTCTTTAAGATAATAAGTTTTGTTAAAAGTATTTTATAAGTTTTCTGTTTTTTCTTCTTTGGTGCATTAAACAATCTTAATCGAATAAAAATTTAATAATTGTTATTATGATATTCTAAACTAATAATATCTCTAATTGTTTTTAATTAAATGTCTATTCAGTCGAGATCCTTCGGAATTCCGTAACAGACAGAGAAGACAACATCAATTATATTCAATAATTCTTAAAACACTATATTTTTTAAATACATTCTTCTTAATATTTTAATAAAAGAGAAGATGCCAAACAAAGAAATTAAAATTTCGAGCCTGTCAATTTTGATAGGACAATGAGGTAACAAAATTGCCAAATGAAGAAATTCTTGGAGGACTGAAAGCAGCATTAGCTAGAGGTGAATCTCTTAAGAAAGCTATGATGAGTTTTTATAGTGCTGGTTACAAAAAAGAGGATATCGAGGCTGCTGCTAGAGCTTTATATGGGCAAGGAGAACAACCAATCCGGACAGGAATGACACAGCTTGCAAAACAAATTCAGCAACCAATTCAAAAAATAAAATCAAAACTTCAAAAAGCTCCACAACCAAAACCTGCAAAATCAATTCAAAGAGTTTCAAATTATGAACAACCAAAACCTGCAAAATCAATTCAAAGAGTTTCAAATTATGAACAACCTAAACCTAAAAACAACTGGCTTCTTTTTCTTCTAATATTCTTTTTAGTTCTTTTGCTGGGAATTTTAGCAGGCGTTTATTTTTTCAAAGAGGAGATAATGGATTTATTCAACAGCTTATTTTGAGAAGTTATATGTTTGGGTTCACTTCATAAAATCTAATGTCTTCTTATCAAATTCTCCCTTATATCCAATTTTTAAATCCTTGTTAGGATTGAATAAATTATAGAATTCAATAAATTTTTCTTCGTCAAGGTAAAATTTTCCTTTAGAATATTTGTTTTTATATTCTTTTATTATTTTGTAAAATTCTTCAAGTTTTCTAAATAATTCTTCTTCTCTTAATTCATTTAATTTTTCAGAATTTGAATCAATTAAGTTTAGAAACTCAGATAATTGAAGAGGTTGTTTTAAAAGATGTAATCTTCTTTTAATTACATCTACGGCAATTTGTTCACAATAAACCTGCCCTGTTAAATAAAGTATAGCACGAGCTTCATTAAGTTGTTGCCACATTTCTTCTGCTTTTCCAAGAAAACCACTATATTTTTGATACATCAACTCAAGTTCATTCTTTATTTTGTCGTTTTCCAACAAATAAGTATATTTCATTAATTCTATCATCTTTTTTTAGGAAATTTACTTCCTTGAGTTTTTACCTTTAGTAGATGTTCATCTTTATATACCAATCAATAAATCCATCAAAATCTTCAACAAATTTTTCTTTATCTATGAAGTAATTTGCTCCTGAAGCTAAAGCTCTTACTTTAATATCTTCTCTTAAAGAACTCATAGCTAGAATTGGTATTTGGGGGTCATCTTCTCTTATCTTCGAAATTAAACCTAACCCTTGAGTATCTGTAAGATTGTTTACATCAAAATTAATATCTATCATAGCCATTGTTGGTTTTACTTCAGAATATTTTTTAACCGCATCTAATGGATTAGATGCTTCAATTATTTCTTCACATCTATAATATCTTAAATTATCTCTTGCTACTCCTAACCATTTTTCTAAATCATCTACTACTAAAACTCTTTCTTCTCTAAAAACAGGTTGGCCTTTTTTTGTTGTTTTCTCTAAATCATTTACCATTTTAAAGCTAAGAGAAGAATATTTAAAAGGATTTATATGTTAAATAACCACAATTATCTACAACCATGACAACCAGAACATTGCCTACCCAATTTTCTTCTTTTTAAGATTTCTTAATTGTTCAAATTGTTCTTCAAAAACCTTTTTTCTTTTTTGGTAAAAAATTCCTGTGGGAATTTTTTTCATAACATTGTAATCAAACTCCTCTGCTCTTTTCCATGCCTCTTTAAAACTATTTTTATCATGTCCTTTTTTCTTTAAGGAATAAATTTTATTTTTATAATCTGTCTCAGGATGAAAAGCCAAGCAAGGTTGTAAAACTTCAATAAATGCAAATCCCTTATGTTTTAATGCTGCTTTTAGAACATATTCAATTTGTTTAGCATCTGCAAAAACCCTCGCAACAAAACTTGCTCCAGAAGCGAGCATTAGTTTTATAGGATTTAATGGCTGGACTTTGACTCCTTGGGGTGTTGTTTTATCTTTAAACCCTATTTCAGTTGTTGGTGTTGGTTGTCCGACTGTCAGGGCAAAAACCCTGTTATTATGAACAATATATTTGAAATCAGAATTATACCTTGCAGCGTGAATCAAATGTTCCATTCCCTCAGCATAAGCATCACCATCTCCAGCAAAACCTAAAACAATTAATTTTGGATTTCCTATTTTCATTCCCAGGCATGTAGGTAAAACTCTTCCGTGCAGAGTGTTGATGCCATTTAAATTCAAATAATCGAAAATCTTTGCATGACAACCTATTCCAGTAACAATAGCATATTTTTGTCTATCTTTTTCTGATTTTATTTTTTTTTCTAAAACTTTTTTCACACCTTCAAGTATCTGAAAATTATAACATCCCAGACACCATGTTGGTTTTGTTGAAGTTAATATTTTCATCTCAACCCCCTTTTAATATCTTCCCTAAGTTCATCACATAAAAAAGGTCTGCCATCAAACCTCAGAATTTTGTTTTTATCTTCAATAAAAATTCCAGTTTTTTCAGCAATCAAATTCCCTAATTGTGCTGTTGAATTATTTTCCACCAAAATAATATTTTTTCCTAATAATTCTTTTTTAATTTTTTTTGGAAAAGGTTCAATGTACAATATCTGGATAAAACAAACATCTAATCCTTTTATAGAATCTAAAATTGCTCCTTTTGTTGAACCCCACCCCACAATTACATTTTTTGAATTTTTATTTCCAAACATTTTATATTGTTCAAAATTCCTAGATTCTTTTTCAATATTCAAACCTTTCTTTAATCTCGCTTCAATATTCTTCTTAATTATTCCTGCGTCTTCAGTTGCGCATCCGTCCTTGTCTTTTTCATAACTATTGTATCTTCCAAGGGAAGTTGTCTTTTTTACAGAAACTATTTTTGTCTTTTTGTCTGATGTGTAAAAACTTTCCCCTAAATGCTTGTCGCTTATTAAAATTGCTGGAATTTTGTACTTTTGTGAAAAATAAAATGCCTGATTTGTCAACTCTTCTGCTTCAGAGGGATTTCCTGGGGCTAAAATAACTCTTGAAAACTCTCCATGTCCCGCATGTCTGGCGTCATTTAAATCTCCCTGTCCAGTATAAGTCGCCACACCGGTTGCAGGTCCAGGCCTTTGGGCAAGATAAATTACTAATGGAATCTTAGCAATGCCTGTCAAACTCAATGCCTCTGTCATTAAATCAAAACCTCCGCCAGAAGTCCCGACCATGGCTTTTGCTCCTGTAATCGCACTTCCAATAGCAGCATTAATTACAGCAATTTCATTTTCTAATTTTAAGACCAATAAGTTGTTTTTAGCTAATTCTACTAACAGGGGAGTCGCAGGTGTCATGGGATATGCGTAATAAACATTCAACCCAGATTTAATTGCTCCTTGAGAAATTCCCTGAGTTCCATTTATAAAATAATTATTCTTTGCAGAAACTTTCTTTAGTTCAATATTTCTTTTAGCATCAGAAACTTCTTGTTTAGTATTGCGTGCGGAGGCACGCTTAGAAGTTTTTGAGACAGAAATTTCCTCAGAAACTTCTGTATCTTCATACCCTTTCTTTGCCTCTTTCATATTTTCATCAAATCTTTTTTCTAACTTTTTCAGTTCTTTTTCAAGAACTTTAAAACTCAATCCAAGAATTCTGAACAACCTTCCTGCAAAATAAATGTTTTCATGCTTGCCATTTAAAACTATTCCCTCTTTTTTCAGATTTTTTTTATGAATTTTTTTGGTGTTCTCATCAAGTGCAACTAAAATATCAATTTTGCTGTCATTGCTATGAACAGGCTCATCAGAAAAAGTTAAGACATTGAAGTTATGCCCCCCTCTTATTAATGACTGGTAGTCTCTTGAGTAGAAAACATAATAACCCTGCTTTACAAGTGCTTTTCCAAGAATATGTGTGAGAACATTTGGTCCTTGTCCTGCTTCACCTCCAAAAAGGATATTTAACCTCATTTTTATACTTAATCACAATCAATTTTATATATTAATGTGTTATTTTAATATTATAAACTTTTTCAATAAGATGGTACGCTTTGCGCATATGTCTGATGTGCATTTGGGTGGTTGGAAACAACAGCCAATGCAGGAACTGAACTTCCAATCATTTAGAAAAGCAATTGATATTTGCATAAATTCAAAATTAGATTTTGTTTTGATAGCAGGAGATTTGTTTGATTCAGCTTATCCTGGAATTGAAGTTCTTAAAGAGACTTTCTTTGAATTTAGGAAACTTAAAGAATCAAAAATTCCTTGCTTTATTATCGCGGGCTCGCATGACTCTTCAATCTCTGGAAAAACTTTTTTAGATGTTTTAGAAAAAGCAGGATTTTGTA
>CAZHRM010000026.1:0-7764 GCA_964534855.1 Candidatus Woesearchaeota archaeon | reverse complement strand
GAGGGGTAGTTCTGATAAAATTTTTCTAAAATATATTGATGAGGCTAATAATAAAATTGAAAGAGATAAAATTTTAGATGTTATTAAGACAGAACCAAAACAATTTCAACTTGTTTTATACTCTATAATTCAATTATCTGAAAGGCAAAAGAGCGAGCCTATTTTTACTGGAGATGTGTATAATCTTTATCAAGATTCATGTAAGAATAAATCAGAAGTTTTAACCCAAAGAAGGGTGAGTGATATAATTCAAGAGTTTGATATGCTTGGGATTATTAATGTTAGAGTTATTTCAAAAGGAAGGGGTGGAAGAATGAGGGAAATAAAGTTGGCCATCACAAAAAATATTATTGAAAAAGCTAAAGAGATTATTGAAGATTCCTTAAATTATAGTTAATAAATCAGCAAGAATTAATCGAAATTAAAAAATATATTTTAAGTTAAATGGAATCAAAAAAAATATTAAAATTTTGTTTGGAGAAAGGTCTTTTATTAGATAAAGGGGCATTAAATCTATTTGGTGAAATTGATGATTTGGAGTCTTTGGAATTAATTATCGGGAAGATTAAGAATTATACACAACAGAGAATCATAACTAAAAATCTTTTTAATGAGAATAGGGAGCAAGTAAAACAGTTTTTTTCAACTCTTCCAAAAGAAAGTCAAAAAAGCCTTGAAAAATTAAAAATTAAACTTGGTCTAAGTATTGAAATATCAAGAGAACAAGATATTTTTTTATACCCTCTTCCTCAAACAAAACAAGAAGAAGTCTCTGATGAAATAATTGAAATAAATCAAAAAGAAAAAATTGGTGAAGTTAATGGTGTGAAAATTACATCCATAGTTCCTCCTTCAAGTAAGAAACTTGAAGTGAGGGATTTTGTAGATTATTTTAGAAGTAGATTTTCTGAAATGAAAAATATTCTACAAGAGCATCCCGAGTTAAACAATTTAGTTTCAATAAATAAGATTTTTGGAGATAGAAGAGGAATCTCTATAATTGGAATAGTGTATGATAAGAGGGTTACTAAAAATAAAAATATTTTGTTGGAGGTGGAGGATTTAAGTGGAAAAATTAGAGTTTTAATAAATCAAAATAAACCAGAGCTTTATAAGAAAGCAAAAGAAATTGGTTTGGATTCTGTAATTGGATTTAATTGTTCTGGAAACAGAGAAATAGTTTTTGTGAATGATGCTGTTTTTCCTGATTCAATGATTTCAGAAAGAAAAAAATCACCTGTTGAAGAATATGCTTTGTTTATTGGAGATTTGCATTTTGGAAGTAAAAAATTCTTAGAGAAGAACTTTTTGAATTTTATTGATTATCTTAATGGAAAACTTTCTGATAGCCCAGAAATTCAAAAAATAAAATATTTATTTATCGTCGGTGATTTAATCACTGGGGTGGGAAATTATCCCAACCAAGAAATTGATTTGAAGATAGTTGATATTGAGGAACAGTTTGTGAAAGTTGCAGAGTTACTTGGAAAAATAAGAAAGGATATTAAAATAATCATTTCTCCTGGAAATCATGATGGTGTAAGATTAATGGAGCCCCAACCTCTTTTAGACGAAAAATATGCTTGGCCAATTTATAATCTAAAAAATGTACTCCTTGTAGGAAACCCCTCCCAAATTAACATTGGTTCAACACCAAATTTTTCAGGATTTGATGTTCTTGCTTATCATGGTTTTTCATTTCCTTATTATGCAAATAACATACCCCATCTAATGACTAAAAAAGCACTAAACACCCCAAATAAAATAATGGCTTATCTATTAAAAAACAGGCATCTGGCTCCAACCCATTCTTCTGTTCAATATTTCCCTTCTAAAGAAGATTCTTTGATGATAAAAAATGTTCCTGATATTTTCGTTGCTGGTCATACTCACAAAAGTGCTATCTCTTATTATAATAACATATTAATGATTTCAATATCTTCTTGGGAAGGTAAAACTCCTTATCAAGAAAAAATGGGAAATGAGCCTGACTACTGCAAGGTTCCAATGTTTAATTTAAAAACAAGAGCAGTAAAAATTTTAGATTTTGAATAAGATGGTAGATGTAGTAGAAGAAATAAGAAAATTTGTCGAAGAAGAAAGTAAAAAACCTACTGCTAAGTATGGATATGAACCTTATGAGTTTCATTTAATTCCTATGAGAAATTATGCTGTTAAATTAGCTAAAGGACTTGGCGCAGATGTTGAGATTGTTGAGATTTCTGCTTGGAGTCATGATGTCGGCTCTATTATTTATGGAAGGGAAAAACATCATCTTACCGGAGTTAAAATTATTGGAAAAAAATTATCAGAGTTAAATTATCCTAAAAATAAAATTAAACAAGTTTTACATTGTATTTTAACTCATAGGAGTTCTAATGGACTCAAACCAAAAACTATTGAAGCCAAAATAATCTCAGATGCAGATGCAATATCTAATTTTGATAATATTTCTGGAATCTTTAAGGCAGCTTTTGTTTATGAAGGTCAAACACAGGGTGAAGCAAGAAAGACAAGCAGGGATAAATTATCTAGGAAATGGAATAAGCTATATTTAGATGAATCTAAAAAATTAATCAAACCAAAATACGATGCTGCTATGTTGCTGTTAAGTTAAAATGAACATCCCAAAATATTTTAGTGATTTAGAAAGAAATGTTGGAGAAATTTATGATGTAGCTGAAAGTGCTAGGAAAATAGGATTGGATCCTGTTGATAAAGTTGAGATTCCTTTGGCGAGAAGTTTAGCTGAAAAAGTTGTTGGTTTGATTTCAATTATCTATCCACAAATAGCTGATTCTGGAATTGCAGAGAGAATTCTAGAATTAGAAAAGGAATACGGAAAATTAGATACTACTGTTTCATTTAAGATTGCAGAAGAGGTTGCAAGGCAAAAATTTTGTAAGTTTGAGACTTTATTGCAAGCAATTGAGGCTGGAGTAAGAATTGGTTTTGCCTATATTACATTGGGTGTTGTGTCAAGTCCTATTGAAGGTTTTACTGAATTGAAATTAGGCAAAACAAAAGAAGGAAAAGATTATTTTGTTGCTTATTTTTCAGGTCCAATAAGAAGCGCCGGAACTACTGCCTCTTGTGTTTTCTTAATGATAGTTGATTATTTGAGAGAGATTTTTGGCTATGCAAAATATGATCCGACAGAAGAAGAGATTAAGAGGTATGTCGCAGAAAATACGGATTATCATGAAAGAGTTACTAATCTGCAATATTTTCCTACAGAAGAGGAAATGACTTTTTTAGCCAAAAATATTCCATTTCAAATTTCAGGCGAGCCAACAGAAAGACTTGAGGTTTCAAATTATAAAAATCTTGGAAGGGTTGAGACTAATTTTATCAGAGGAGGTATGTGTTTAATTTTTTCAGAGGGTTTGGCACAAAAAGCAGCAAAAGGATTGAGACTATTGAATATTACAAAGAAAAATGGAATTAAAACAACTGGTTTTGATTTTTTGGAAGAATATATTAAGATGCACAATAAAAGGAATAATAAAGAGGGTGATGATTCTCCAACTTATATTAGGGATTTAGTTGCCGGCAGACCGGTGTTTGGGCATCCTTCACATTCTGGAGCTTTTAGATTTAGATATGGTAGGGGAAGAGTTAATGGATTTAGCGCAGCTTCAGTAAATCCTGCTACGATGGCTATTACAGATGGTTTTATTGCAATTGGAACTCAGTTAAAGACAGAAAAACCAATTAAGGGAACTATCACAACTGTTTGCGATTCCATTGAGGGCCCAATTGTTAAATTGTCTAATGGAAGTGTGAGAAAAATTGAAAATATAAAAGAAGCAAGAGAACTTTATTCAGATGTTGAAGAAATAATTTATTTAGGGGATATTTTGTTTTCATTTGGTGATGTCTTAAACAGAAATTCTGATTTAATTAAATCAGGATATGTTGAAGAATGGTGGAAGCTTGATTTAAGGGAGAAAAATCCCAAACTAGAAAAGGAAATAGATTGTTTTAATATTTCTTTTGAAGAAGCAACAATGTTAAGCAAGAATTATAGAATTCCTCTTCATCCAGAGTTTATTTTTTACTGGACTGAGATTTCTATAGAACAATTTTTTGGTTTGATTGAATGGTTAAAACACTCTTGGATAAAAAATAAAAAAATTATTTTTCCATACAATAAATCAGGACAGGAGAGATTTGAATTAGGAAAAAGAGCTTTGGAGTTGTTAGGAGTTGAGCATGAGGTTACAATTGAAAATGTTGTTTTGAATGAAAAAAATAGCAAATCTTTGCTCGCTAATTTAGGTGTTGATTTAGAGATTTTGAAAAAAGAAGATTTATTAAAAGATGAGATTGAAAAAATAAATAAGAAACTAAATGTGGGAAATTTGGGAGAAGAAAAGTCTGTTTTAGAGTTGATTAATTCTGTTTCTGATTTTGAAATCAAAGACAAAGCAGGGGATTTTATTGGAACAAGGATGGGCAGGCCTGAAAAAGCAAAGCTCAGAAAATTGCAGGGAAGTCCTAATGTTTTATTTCCTGTTGGAAAAGAAGGGGGGAGGTTTAGAAGTGTTCAGGCAGCTTGTGAATTTGGCAGTGTAAGAAGTACTTTTCCAATTTATTATTGTGAGAAGTGTAAAAAAGAAACAATTTACCCTCTCTGTGAAAATTGCGGAAGCAAATCTAAAAAGATGTATTATTTTTATAAATCTAAAAAAAAGTCTTTTGATAGATTCTGTGAAGAATGTGAAGAGACAACACAGACTTCTGGTTCTGTTTTTTCTTCTAACCAATCTGTAGAAGGACAACCTTATTATAACCAGGATTTAAACATAAATCATTATTTTGAAAAAGCTATTGAAAAACTTGGTTTTGTAAAATCAGAAATTCCCCCCTTGGTTAAGGGTGTTAGAGGAACTAGTTCTGCAGGGCATGTTATGGAAAATCTTTCTAAGGGAATTTTAAGGGCGATTTATAATTTGCAAGTTAACAAAGATGGAACAATCAGGTTTGATGCAACTGAACTTCCTTTAGTCTCATTTAAACCAAAAGAAATTTTTGTTAGTGTTGAGAAGCTTAGGGAGTTGGGATATGACAAGGATATTGAAGGGAAGGAGCTTGTAGATGAAAATCAAATATTAGAATTAATGCCTCATGATGTTCTTCTTCCAAGTTCTTCAGAATCACCAGATGAAAGAGCAGATGATGTTTTTATTAGGGTTTGTAATTTTGTTGACGACGAACTTGTGAGGCTTTATGGGTTAAAACCATTTTATAATATGAGAAAAAGAGAAGATTTGGTTGGGCAATTAGGAGTTTGCATGGCGCCTCATAATTGCGCAGGAGTTATTTGCAGATTTATTGGATTTTCAAATACTTTGGGATTATTTGCTAGTCCTTACATGCATGCAGCTATTAGGCGGGATTGTGATGGTGATGAAGCTGCTATTATGCTTTTAGGAGATGTTTTATTAAATTTTTCAAAGTCGTTTTTGCCAGAGCACAGGGGAGGAACTCAAGATGCCCCTTTAGTTTTAAATGCAAAAATTGATGCTGGAGAAGTTGATGACCAAATTTTGGATTTTGAGTTTGTCAATGAGTATCCAATAGAACTTTATCAACTTGCTGAACAGAGAAAACATTCGTCTAAAATTAAAATTAATACTGTTAAATCAATTTTAAAAGAGGGAAAAAATCCTTTTGTGAATATTGGATACACTCATAGCACTTCTAATTTTAATGAGGGTGTTGTTTGTTCATCTTATAAAACTCTTGTGACAATGCAGGATAAAGTTCAGCATCAAATGGAACTTGTTGAAAAAATTAGGGCTGCAGATACTTCTGATATTGCCAGATTAATTATCGAGAGGCATTTTATTAGAGATATGAGAGGTAATTTAAGAGGATTTTCTATGCAAGGATTTAGGTGTGTTGAATGTAATGAAATTATGAGAAGGCCTCCTCTTACTGGGGTTTGTCCTAAGTGCAGAGGAAAAATAATTTTTACAATTCATGAAGGAGGAATTAAAAAATATCTCGAGCCTGCTTTGAGTTTGGCTGAAAAATATGATCTCTCCCCTTATCTTAAACAAACTCTTCAACTTGTAAAAGAAAATATCGACAGCATTTTTGGAAAGGAACTTGAGAAGCAAGAAGCTTTGGCTAAGTGGTTTTGAGGAAGATTTAAAAATTATTAATTCTTATATTTTCTATGGGAATGTTTGATATGCCCAAGATGAAACCTGTTAAATTGAAACCTCCAAAAATTGCTAAAATGAGATATGCAAAAAAAGGAGAGAGAACATTAACACAAGCAGATAAGAAAAAAGAGTTAAGAAATGCTAAACATAAATGTCAAAAATGTAAAAAAAGTTTTCCAGCACATTTATTAGATGTCCATCATAAAAAAGGGGTTGCTTCTTATAAAACTAAAGGAATGATTGATATAGGTTATCTTGAATTTTATGATAAAAGAAAAAAGAAAGCCCATTATGACAGAAGTAAAAACTTAATGGTTTTGTGTCCTACTTGCCACAGAAAAGTGCATAGGGAAGAAAGTGAGAAAAGAAAAGCAAAAAAGAAAAAACAAACAAAAAATAATATCCTAAATATAAAAATGCCAAAATTTAAGTTTTAGATGATTATTTAGTAGAATTAAAACAAATACAAAATTATCGTCGGAAGCAGTAAACAACCCATCATGTTTGTTCTTCGAACTCCCAAAGAAATGCAGTAAATTCCTGTGAATGTGGAGGCTGTTAAAACTATCAACCCCAGAAAATTTGACATAAGAAATACAATTGTAAGTAAAACAGCCAAAGTTATTGTTGAAAGAAAAGTATAATTTATTTTTGTTATTCTTTTCAAGAAAAATTTTGCCAAGAAAATTGTTAAGAAAAAAGAGATTATCCCACTAATAGCTGTTGTTATTAAGATTAATATTAGAATTTTTAAGGACAAAGTTCCAATTATTTGCTGTATAGCGACAGCAGCCCCGGTTCTTGTTCTTGAAATTACATAAAGGGAGATAAATGAGAATCCCATAACTAAGGTATTTGTTGCGCCAAGTAAAACAAGAAATCCTTTTTTATCTGTTCTTGAGATGGTGTTTCCAATAATTGCTGCCTGCCCACTTCCAAGTCCTGGAAGAAAACTGCAAATTGGAGAAGCAACGAGCGCTCCTAAAACGGGTCTGAAAATTTTAGTTTTTGATTTTGACATTTTTTGTTTTGGAATTTTTGTTTTATTTTTTATGCTTGTTACTAACATTGAAGCTCCAAACAATCCTGTAAGCAGGGGAAGTAGTGGCTCTTTGAGTGCATCAAGATTTAACACGCATAGTCCTAAAAATCCTGAAAGTAAAAAAACAAGCAAGGCAGCAGATTTCTTTTTTTCTGTTGAAATCAGGAAAAATGAGGCAAGAATAAGCAAGCCTGGAATTAGTAAAGGTATGAATTTATAAATTTTTGAAATTATTAAAATAGAGGGAAAAGAAATTAGAATTAAAGCAAATATTGCAGCTAAACTTCCATAACAAGTTAAAATTATTGCTTGATATCCCTGCCCTTTTTTTAGTAAGTCATGCCCTGGCAAAACTGAAAGTTCTGTGTCTGTGTCTGGACAGCCCAAAAATACTGAAGGAATAAAATCAATGAAAGTATGGGTAATGGCCATTGCTACAATAAAAATTACAAGGTAAATTGGTTCAACTTGACTAAATAATGAAGCAGATAGAGAAACGAGAAAAATTCCTAAGAGGTTTATATGTATTCCTGGAATTAGGCCTGT
>CAZHRM010000025.1:0-8300 GCA_964534855.1 Candidatus Woesearchaeota archaeon | reverse complement strand
CAGCCAAAGAGGATAAATATTTTTGTTAAGGAAGATTTGGTTGAACCAAAAATGGAAGAAAAAACAACTCCTGGAAGCAGAATAAAGATTATTGGCATTCTAAAAGAAGTTCCTGTTCCATTACATTCTGGAGGGCTATCAACAAGATTTGAATTAGCAGTCGAGGCAAACAATTTAATCCCTCTTGAAGAAACTTTTGAAGAATTGGACATAGATGAAGAAGATGAAAAACAGATTATTGAACTTTCAAAAGACCCAAAAATATTTGAAAAATTGGCAAGAAGCATCTCTCCCAGCATTTGGGGTTATGAAGAAATAAAAAAATCACTTGTTCTGCAATTATTTGGTGGAGTACAGAAAGTTCTTTCAGATGGACAAAAAAGCAGGGGAGATATTCACATATTACTAATAGGAGATCCAGGAGTCGCAAAATCAGTAACTTTAGTTTTTATTGCAGCCATTTCTCCAAAAGGAAGATATGTTGTTGGAAAGTCTGCATCAGGAGCAGGCATAACAGCAACAGTAGTGAGAGATGAGTATTTAAGAGGATGGAGTTTAGAAGCAGGTGCAATTGTTTTGGCAAATAAAGGACTTGTCTGCATAGATGAACTAGAAAAAATGGATCCTCAAGACAGAAGCGCAATGCACGAAGCAATGGAACAGCAAACAGTGACAATCAGCAAAGCAAATGTTCAGGCAACTCTGAAAGCAGAAACATCTGTTTTAGCAGCAGCAAACCCAAAGTTTGGAAGATTCGACCCTTACCAATCAATTGCACAACAAATAGACTTGCCTCCAACTTTAATCAATAGATTTGACGTCATATTCACACTAAAAGACATTCCAAACAGGGAAAAAGATGAAAAAATCGCGAGCCATGTTTTATCTGAGCACCAAAAAGAAGGAGAAGCGATGCTAATTCCAAGAGAAATTTTCAGAAAATATACAGCATATGCAAAACAAAGAATAAAACCCAAACTAAGTAAGGAAGCAGTTGAAGAAATAAAAAGGTTCTATGTTGAGTTAAGAAACAGGCCTGTTACATCTGAAAGTGCAATGAGGCCGATTCCAATTTCTGCGAGACAGTTGCAAGCTTTAATAAGAATGTCAGAAGCTTCAGCAAAAGTAAGATTAAGCGAAGAAGTAACAGTAGAGGATGCAAAAAGAGCCATAGAATTGATGACATATTATTTAATGCAGGTTGGTTATGATTACGAATCAAAAACAATTGACATAGACAAGATTACTCTAGGAAGAACAACGTCACAAAGAAACAAAGTATTCCTAGTAAGAGATATAATAACAGAACTTGAAGGAAGAATTGGGAAATTGATTCCTGTTGAAGAAATTGAAAAAGAACTTGAAAATAAATTAAACAAGGATGAAATAGGAGACGCAATAACAGAACTAGAAAAACACAGCATTATTTTCAAACCTCGAAGAGGTTATGTACAAAGGATATAAAATTAAATAAAAATGCTAGACAAGAAAATTAAAAATTTTAAAAATGGAAGAAAGTTACAAGAATTAGTAAATCAAATTGAACAAATTCATATAATTCTCAGTGAGAGCAAGAATTCAGGAATGAATAAAATATTGAAAGAAAACCTCAAAAATATTTTTCCAAAATATACTATTTTAGCAGAAGAATATGGAGTTTCAAAGAGAGAAATAGAAGATATGAAAGAAATATATAAAATATATGCTAAATAAAAATGCCAGACGAACAACAATTCAAAAGACACATTGCATTTAAATTTAGAATTGGAGATTTGCTAATTGGAAAACCAGTGCTTGATGGAGAAAGATTTTCATTTCTGGAACTAGGAAATAAAAAAATCATAAGAACAAATATAGTTGGAAACATAGTAGACAAATACGAAAGAGAGGGAGAAACAAAATTCTCAACACTAACTTTAGACGATGGTTCTGGACAAATAAAACTAAAACTCTTTGGAGATGATGTAGAGAAATCAAGAAATATAAATCAAGGACAAACAGTTCTTGTCATAGGTGTTTTAAGATACTGGAATAATGAAATTTATATTTCTCCTGAAATCATGAAAGAGCAGGATCCAAAATATCTGCTTGTAAGAAAAATGGAGATTGAAAAAGAAAAAGCCAAAAATCCAGAGGTGTTGGTAAAAGAACAAATAATTGCAATCAAGGACAAAATTTTAGGAACAATAAAAAGTTCAGAAGATGATGGAGGAATTGATATAGATAAGATAATTATGAACTTGAGAGATATTTCTCCTGTAATAATTAATCAAGAAATTCAAAAGCTTGTTGAGGAAGGAATTGTTTTTGAGCCACGTCCTGGAAAAGTTAGATATTTAGGATGATTTAAAGGTATTCTATAAAAAGTTTGCCATCAGATTTCTTAGCATCATATTTTCTCTTAAATTCATTGACTAATTCTTTATCTTTTTCAGAATATACAGCAATTGTATTTAAATAACAATTAACATCAGCAAAATCAGAATCACTAAAAAAACCTTTTCTCTTAATAAAAAACGCTTCGGGAGTCATATCTAAAATCCTAAACTTCTTTCCAAAAACTTCTCTTACTAAACCTTTTACAAATGATATTTTTGAATCCATTTCTTCTTTAGTAATATCTTCAACTCTAACCATGCTCCCAATTAGAATTTATCATTTAAAACAATTTCTATACTCCAGAACACTCGTCTCCAATTTCAACCTAATTTAAAATTAACTCCTACTTCTTTTTTATAATCTTTTTTAAAATCAAATATCTCATTTGTATATTTTTTATCAATAATATAAATCTCTTCATCAGGGATACTAAAATGTGCAATTAAATCTTTTCCCTTCCTAATATCCAACCAACTACCTAATTCACTAATTTCAAACTTATTTTTAAAAAATTCTTCCAAACTACTTATTAGAACATTAATTTCTACTTCATCTATCTCCTCTCCCAAAACTTTCTCATATTTTTTCATAAAAGATTATAGAATCTCTTTCTTATAAAAATTTATATTCAAAAAAGTTATTTCCTTTTCCTCTCAAACCACTTATTAAACCTGTAAGTCAAAAAAATCAAAATAACTAAACCAACTAAAGAAATCGCAAACCTAATCCAATTTTCACTATATGGCCAATATGCTCCAGCCCCGTAGATTAATGTTCCAACTCCGCCACCCATCAAACCTGCTCCAACAGTTTCAAGACTAAAAAGAAAAGCTCCAAAGACAATTATAAAGATTCCTAAAGGTAGGGCAATCAAAAAAACATTTCTAGAGCGCATCTTTCTTGCATCTTCTAAATCCTGTCTACAATAATAATCCCTATCACAAAATCCCTCTGCTACTTCTTCAATAGGCACTATACTTTCATAAATACTCCACTTTCCTCCAATCTCCTCGCACCTTTCTTGTGTCTCAATTTTTTCCTGTGTTTTTATATCACCACAATAATCATCATAATTAATACTAGGATAAAAAGTATTAATTCCATAAAAACTCACAAAAATTGTCAAAATAATAATTGCAACACCTATGATAATATTTTTTATATCCATACTATATTAAAACATGAAATATTTATAAAGGTTGTCAAACACAGAATTTTATGGAATCCTATGAAAACCTACTTGAAGAAGCCTACAAAAAAGTAAAGCAAGTTGATGTCTCTAGCGGTAGATTTGAAATTCCAAAAGTACAAGGACATTTTGAGGGGAAAAAAACTATTTTAACAAATTTTTTTCAAATTGCTTCATATATAAGAAGAAAGCCAGAGCATTTCCAAAAATTCATGTTAAGAGAGCTTGCAGCCTCAGGACAAAAAGAAGGAGACAGACTTGTTTTGAATATTAAAGTCCCAAGCGCAAAAATTAACCAGAAAATAGAGCAATATGTAAAGGAATTTGTTTTATGCAGAGAATGTGGAAAACCTGATACAGAACTAATTAAAGAAGACAGATTATCTTTTGTTAAATGCTTGGCATGTGGAGCTAAGCACAGTGTCAGAGGAAAAATCTAAATCCAAATCTTTATAAAATAAAATTTCTTTAACAAATAAGAGATTCATAGAATCTATAAATAAATAAGGAGGCAAACTAAAAAAAATGGTAGAAGGATATTGTGTTGTATGTCATGAAAAAGGTGTTAAAATAGACAATCCTGTAATTAGCAAAACCAAACGTGGAGGATTTATAGCAAAAGGAAAATGCAATAAATGTAAAAAAACAACTGTGTGCGCTATGATGTCTAAAGACAATGCAGAAAAAGCAATCGCATCTGGAGAAGCTAAAAAAGGGTTTTAACAAAATTTATTAACTAATTCTTTTTTTATTATTTATGCTAGTAAGAATTATCAAAACATATAGAGATGTTGTTGTTATTTGTGATTCTGAATTAATAGGGAAAAAATTTGAAGAAGGCAAATTCCAATTAGATATTAAAGAAAGTTTTTTCAAAGGAGAAGAAACATCTGAAGAGCAAGCAATTCAAATAATAAAAAAAATGTCAAAAGAAGATGCAACATTTAATATTGTTGGAGAAAAATCAGTTGATTGTGCACTAAAAGCAGAGATTATCACAAATGAAGGAATTAAAAAAATTCAAGGTGTTCCTTTCGCACTTGTACTACTTTAATTGAATGCCTTTTCTCTTAGCCTCTTTAAAGAAGTATTCAACATTCTCTAAAGTCGTACGATTATCCCATTCATGAGGTTCACATCCAAGCCAGGGATAAAGTTTAATTGCTTCTCCATATTGTTGAGGGACATATTCTATTAATCTTTCAACTATCTCCTCTATTCCATCTAGATTCATAACAAAAATAATTTCAAATACTTTTTAATAATTTCTTTTGTTTAATATATACATCAATTTTATAAACCACTCTTCCAAACATTTTATAAACAAATTTCTTTTTCAATAAATATGAAAACTAATCAAAACCAAGAAGAGCAAAAAGTTGTAAGAGTAAAACTTCCAAAAGGAGGAGAAATAATAGGGATTATTGAACAAAGACTTGGTGGAAATAAAATGATGGTAAACTGCCTTGATGGAAAATCAAGAAACTGCAGAGTTCCTGGAAGATTAAGAAGAAGATTGTGGCTCAGACCAAATGATATTGTAATTATTATTCCTTGGGAATTAGACAATAACAAAGGAGACATATTACTCAAATATCGTTTAAACCAAATTGAATGGTTAAAAAAACATGGTTATTTAGAAAAAGAAAAGAGCGAGTTTTGAAATAGAAATCTTTATAAATAAAAAAATAATGCTAAACAACATGGAACCAGAACCAGTTATCGTTAATGGAACAAGAATAGCAATACAAAAAGTATTAAGTGAGCTTGAAAATATAGCTAATGGACCACTTAAGCAATTAGTAAACTCAAAAAAATTACCAGAATATCAAATAGCAATTGATGCTATAAATAATTACAAAAAAGCTACTATTAAACAATTAGAAACAAATTTTAAAGAAGAAAAAATTAATTAATTCTAATCAAAAACCTTTTAACAGATAATTACTTCTAAAAATTATGAAAATCATCATCTCAGAAAAACTTCCAAGAATAATAAAGAACAAAAAAAGATTAGAGAAAATTCTAAATGTAAAAATAACAAACAGGGGAAAAGAAATCTCAATAACAGGTAAACCAGCAGATGAATACATCTCAGAAAAAGTTATTGATGCCCTAAATTTTGGCTTTCCCTTCTCAACTGCTATACTCCTAAAAAAAGAAGACTTTATTTTTGAAATATTAAATATCAAAGATTACACAAAAAGAAAAGATCTTGAAAGAATTAGAGCGAGAATTATTGGAACAAAAGGAAAAACCTTGCAGACCCTACACCAACTAACAAAATGCCAGTTTGAATTAAAGGACAATTATGTTGGAATAATGGGGGACCCTGAATATCTGGAAAATGCTCAAGAAGCAGTCATCTCAATAATTAGGGGAGCAAAACAATCAAACGTTTACAGCCGGTTAGAAAAACATCAGGTAAAGCCTGTTGCTGATTTGGGGCTGAAATGAAACGTCCCGGAGAGGACTCGAACCTCCGACACCATGGTGTCTGAAATCGTAGATTTCGGATACCTCAAAAATCAGTGATTTTCGATGTTAACAGCCATGCGCTCTACCACTGAGCTACCGGGACTTGATAATCCTAAAATAAATATTCTTTTAAAGTTTACTAATCAGCTATTTCAAAAAACTTTATTAACTTCTTTTTCTACTCTAAATTATGGATTTAGACAAAGCAATCCAGTCAAGAAAAAGTGTTCGTAAGTTCAAAAGCAAAAAGCCAGACTGGAGAGACATAATAGAATGTATAGACGCTGCGCGATATGCACCAATGGCAGGTAATAATTATACTATAAAATTTATCCTAATTGATGATAAAGAGAAAATACAAAAAATCTCAGAAGCAGCACAGCAACAATTTATTTCTCGAGCACAATATGTCGCTGTAGTTTGCTCAAATCCTTCAAGAACAAAAAATACCTATGAAAAAGGAGAGATTTTCTGCAGACAACAAGCAGGCGCAGCAATACAAAACTTCTTATTGAAAATACAAGAAAAAGGTTTAGCAACTTGCTGGGTGGGTTATTTTGTGGAAAAGTTTGTAAAGGAAGCATTAAAAATTCCAGAGGATATAAATGTTGAAGCACTATTTCCAATTGGATATGAATTTGAAAAATCAAGAACACAAAAAATAAAAATAGATATTGACAGAATTCTTTATTTCAACAAATATAAAAACAAAAAAATGAAGAGCCCTAAGAAGTTGGATGTTTAATACAATAATTCTTTTAAAGAAAAAATTAATCAGTAATAGATGAAGATTAACATAGCATCTAAAAATCCTGTAAAAATTCAAGCTGTTAAAGAAGTAATTCAAGATTATAATTTTCTCTCAAAAGCAAAGATAAATTTATTAGAGGTCTATTCAGAAGTATCAAATCAACCAAAGTCATTGGAAGAAACTATCAAAGGTTCTATTAATAGGGCAAAAAACTCCTTCAAGAATTGTGATTATAGTATAGGAATAGAAAGTGGATTAATGAGAGTTCCTTACACAAAAACAAAAAGAATGAATTTTTGTGCTTGTGCTATTTATGATGGAAAAGAAAACTATCTTGGACTTTCTTCTGCATTTGAACTTCCAAAAAAAGTAGTTGAAAAAATGAAAAAAGAAAACATTGAATTAAATGAGGCAGTTTATAGATGTGGATTATCAAAAAGTCAAAAGATAGGCTCCTCACAAGGAATAATAGGAATTCTAACAAAAGGAAGAGTTACACGAAAAGATTACACAAAACAAGCAATATATTTTGCATTAATTCATTTAGAAAATAAATTTAATTAAAAATCCCAAATTAATTAATGCCTGAAATAAAAGATTAATATTTTATAAAAGTGTATTCCTTGGAGCAGAAAATAAATATCTAGTAAAATTCATAAAAAGATTAAATTGTTTTGGAATTAAATAAAGAGGTTCATTATTCAATCTTCTATTAATAACTCTTCTAAGATCCTTAACAACATTCCAAGCAACAGAAGAGTGTCCTCCTCTATCCGGATCTAATCTTTCGTAATATTTTATTTCCTCTGAACTTAATTTTTTACAATAATCAATCATAAAATTTAAAAAATTAATAAAAATGTCTGATTCTTTAATTAATTTATCAGGAGCTTCATATAATCCTTCAAGAAGGAGACTATCAGAAAGAGATTCTTGATAATCAGCTAAAACCTTATCAACTAACTTTAAATTATCTATTGCACTTTTCTCTATTCTTTCTGGAACTCTTGGATATTTTAAAAAAAGAGTTATATCTTCTCCAAAAAGATTCCACTTATATTCCTCAATAGAAGGTGGTGTAGGCATACTCTTGTCAATTCCAACTCTTTCAAATGAATCCATCTAAAAAAGAATAACATATTCTTAATAAAGATTATTATTCAAAAAAATATATCTAAAAAACAAAAAAACCCGGGATTTCTCCCGAGTCCTAAAAATAAATTTAACTCAAAACTTCTATACCTAAATCAGAAATTTCCTTAGCAATAGGAAGAGCCCGCTCTTCTGTTGGTCTTCCTAGCACATACGGAGACTTAACTCCAGTCATAATTGTTATAACTCTAACTTTTCCAACAAAATCCTTACTGATTCTTGCACCAATAATGACTTGTGCTTCTGGACTTAAGTTTTCAGAAACAGTTCTTCCTATAATGTCAAACTCTTCTAATTTTAAATCAGGTCCACAAGTAATATGTATTAAAGCTCCAGTAGCACCTTTATAAT
>CAZHRM010000024.1:0-8671 GCA_964534855.1 Candidatus Woesearchaeota archaeon | reverse complement strand
GCTCCAGGTTATACTTGGGTAGATCCTAATAATCAAAACGATTTAAGGGTGGTTAAAGAAGCTGCAATTGCTAGAAAGACAGAGATTAATGTTTATCAGGATAATACCCTCCAGCAGAGAAAACCACAATTTTTTAATGCTGCTAAAGAACTTCCATCAGGAGAATATGCAGATATAAGGGATATATTTTATCCAGGAGAGACTATTTATGTTGTTGGAAATTTTAATGGGGGAAAAATTACTAATTTCTGGCTAGCATTAGATAAAAATGAGCAAATACCAGAAGATTTGGTTAATGGTTCTGATAAAGTTGAAATTGTATTTAAAGGTAATTATGGGGGTAGAGCTATTTCTGAGGGAAGATTTGATGCTTCTTCAGTCTTAAAAGACTATGGAAATAATCATAGAGTTTATTGGTTAAGAAATGATAAAATCGTTGGGTATAGAGATTTTGTAATTATGGATAAGAGACCCGGCGAATAGCCAATGCTCCTCTTTTATCCATGAGAAAATTAAGTAAATGTGTTTTAAAAATTTTATAGAAAATGATTAATGTAAAAGATACAAAAAAAGAATTTGTGAAATTATTAGAAGACACTGACATAAAATCTGTTTTGGATTTAGGTTGTGGAAAAGCAATCATGTCAGAATTTTTTGCAAAAAGAGGAGCAAAGGTTAAAGGAATTGATATAAAAAATGTAGAGAGAAAAATAGCAAATTTTGAGTTTATTCAAGGAGACTTTAGAAAATTTGATTTAAAAGAAGAGTATGACCTTATTATTGCTTCCTTAGTCATAAATTTCTTAGAAAAAGAATCTGCATTGAAATTTATCCAAAGAATAAAAAATGCTACATCTAAAGAAGGTTACAATTTATTAATTTGTATGTCTAACAAAGATAGTCTTGCAAAAAAGAGATTAGAGAATTTTTATCCAACAATTCAGGAATTAGAGAATATTTATTCTGACTGGAAAGTAATTAAGAGGTTAATAGATATTACAGAAGTTGAAGAACACAATGGGCAAGGGCCACATCAACACCATTTAATTTTTTTATTGACTCAGAATAAATAACTTTCCAAAGAATTTTTAAACAAGAATATCTTTGATAAAACTAATTTGCAACATCACATCATTCATTATAACCTTTTTTTCCAAGATAATTTGTTTTAATTCCACAATCTCCAAGAGCAATACATGTTTTGCTCATATCCTCTTTCCATGAACTGCTCAAGCAATGGCAGTTTTCAACACACTTCCAATCTCCACCAATCTTTTTTTCATATTTGACAATACATGTTGCACTTGCTATTGAGCATAAAGATTGAGCATCTCCTTCTGTATTCCAAAAATCAAATCCAGGAGCATAGTTTGGAACACATCTTGAATTAATCCACTTACAGTCTCTCTTGTCTATGTTTTCACAATCTTTTTCATTATCCTGCGAAACGCAATCTTGCCACATGTTCACTCTGCAAGCAGCTGTTTTAAATCCATTAATATCTGACTGAAGGCAAGCCTCTTGTCTGTAATCAGCACAAGGTTCAACAGTAACATCTCCATTATAACAAACCAATCTAAAATATCTGCTTCCAGGCAAATTATTTCTTACACCTGAGGAATCTGCGCACCAAGTTTCTCCGTGCTGATATTTTTTTCCCTCATACTCGCAACTCAAGTCCCTGCAAATATTGTCTCCATAAGTTGGTTTTGTGTCCTGTCCTGTTTTGTAAGCTTTGCATGTGCTTCCCAAATAATAATCACAGTTTCCACAACTTGCTGAATCTGCGTTTCCGTTTGAATTCTGAAAACCGCAACCATCTGCCTTACTTACAATTTCAGACCAGTAAATTTTGTCATTGATTTTTGTCGCGTCATATATGTTTGCCAGATTTCCGCAACTGTCTACAAAATAAACTTCGTCTCTTCCCTCAACACATGTTGTTTTTTTAGTGGGCCCGCAATTTGTTCCGAGTGTTTCAGCAGAGCACAAATAACCCTCATGAAATTCTACATTAGAGGCAGAGCCAGCTTTCATTTCTAAACATTCTCTTTTTGTTAGAAGTAGACAAGTTCTCTCAAACTCTTTTTCAAAAACACATGCCCCCTTTACGTCGGAAGCTGCGCTCGAGATACATTCTATTTCGCTTTGAATATTAGTTCTGAAATCAATTTCCAGTCCGTATATAGAAGAAAGCCTCTTGCATCTCGTTTGTGTTACAAAAGCTGCTTGGTCTCCAATTAAGCAACATCCTAAAGAACATTGGGGAATGTCACACTCTGCATTTTCTGCCCAAACACCACCAGAATCTTCACAAACCTTTTGGGGTGTGTTTTCCATGCAAGTTCCTTCCTGACTGTCATAACAGCATCCCAACCTACAATAAGAAGTTGCTTCGCAGGACGTAGGAACTTTTCTGTAATCATCATCGCACTTTTCTTCAGGAGCATTTTGACACCATGCACCATCATTTGTTTTTTCACAACAATATGAAACTTCCACAGCAGAGATAAAACTAATTAAAAAAATTCCCAAAAACATTAATATAAATATTTTTTTATTCATCATTTTAAATCAACACCTCGCTTGTTCCGTAGCCAGGAGGCCATGCAACACTTCTCGAAGCAAATTGAAATTTATTTCCATTGTTTCTGTCAGTCAGGATGTAAATCGTTGTTCCATCTGACTGCTTTTTCTTTTCAACTTTTAAATCATGATAATAATTCATGTAAATCGTTGTTTCAGCGTCCCCGTAATGAGCCTCCCAGTTCAATATACTATTAGTTATACTTACTAATTCATAAATATTATTGTTCACAACCACTCTAAATGGTTCATATTTTTCTGAGCCATCTTTTGTTAAGGTTAAAGAATAATTAAATGTAGCAACAATTCTTTTTGGAAGTAATTCAATGCCTGTTTCCCCCCTCTTTAAATTTACATTATACCCTTTTCCTTCATAACTCTCTTCTAAATTGTCAAAGCAATCCTTTACTTTTGGCAGAATTTCATTTTTAATTTCAGATTCAATGTGGTTTTTCAGCATTGGTTGCTGCATAATACATTTTTCATAATATCCCTCGCTATAACACAGATATTCTATTTTTCCATTGTCATATATAATGTAATGTTCTGGATTTATGCTTCCTCCCCGCAAAGATACTTCTTTTACACTATTTTCAATTTCATCTTCCAAACATGTCTGAATAAATGCAGAAGGATTTTTCTGTTCAAGTCCTAAAGTTGATTGAATTTTAGGATAAAACATATATATCAAAATTCCAAGAGCTATAATTATTACTGCGACAATGATAAAAATCGTAACCTGTCCAGAATTGTTTTTTATCAACCTCTTGCTCATATTTTCTATACGATAATCTTGTTTATAAAACTTTTCTGCGAAAAGTTTTAGGAAAATTTTGAAGAACTTCTATTAATAAATATTTTATTTAATTAATTACTAGAACTTGGCTTGACAACTATCGCGCAACCAGAATTCATATTACCCCAATCATCTATACATTTTATATGATAGGTCCATCCAAGCCATTCAACACTGTGCTCTGTTGAATAATCCTCTGTCATTAGCACTCTGTCCTCTAAATTAAAATTACATTCATAAAAATCATAATAACATTTTGCCTTTTCATTTGTTATTATTTTCAAATTTCCATAATCATTAAACATTCTGACAACAATTGGAGGAGCGCCGTCGTCTTTTTCTGTTTGCCCAATGACAATCGCGCAACCAGGATTTTTATTGCCCCACATGTCTTCGCACTTCACATGATAATTTAATCTTGGGTTTAATCCATATATAGTATGTGTTGTTGAATACATTGTTGTTATTGATGTTCCATTTTCAAAATTAAAATTGCAGGTGTCAAGGTTGTAATAACATTCTGCGTCTTCGTCTGTTGTTAATATAAGGTTGTTTCCTTCAGTAGAATTGTCAATTATGACTGGTGGCTCAGAATCTACATCTATTGTAAACTCAATATCTCCTAGAACAGTGTTTTCAGCATCATCTTGACATTTTATTTGAATTTTATAACCTCCTCTCATTCTTCCTGTGAGAAGTTGCTTGTGAATATTTGAATAAGTTTCAAAAAGAGGTGTTATCAGCCCGCTTCCCCAATAGCAAGTTGAAATTCCATTATCAATACCTCCAGAAGTTTTAACTTCCAACTCAACAGAAATCGGCTCAAACCCATTTACAATTGTTCCTCCAGACGTGACTTCCTGATTTTCATAACTAACAGTAATTGAATCAATTTCAAGTTCATTTTCTGATACAGACAAGTAATAAACAAAATCATTTTCATTAATGTTCCTTTCTCCATATTTTTCTATATCCTCTGGTGTTATAACCCATGGTTTGTCTTTGCACTTAATATAAAACTTGTTTTCTTTTGTCAATCCTGTTAATTGAGTAGTGCAAGGCCAACCATATAGTTCTCTGTCTAAAAATTCTGTCTTGCATACCATTGAATTTGTCATTTCATCATAATTCTTGCCTCCAACAGCATCATATTTGCACTCTGCTGGCTCATTTAAATAAATTTTTAGAGGAGTTTCATTCGCTCCATATTTTAAATAAGAATTATTTTCTGGAGTAAAATGTGATATCCAAGCAGCAGTTATGTCAGGTTCTGAATTAATACAAAAGTTTATTGTGTACTCTTCTATATTGAAATTTCCATGACAATCTTGGCATCTTACATACATGCTCAAATTTCCAAACCTTTCTATTAAATTTCCAGTAACACCATAAACTTGTAAACTACTTAAACTTGGCATTATAAATCCCAAACTATGAGTTTTTGTAAGTGCAGTTCCTTCAGCAGGATAATTTTCTCCCATGTCTTCATAATTAACAGTTCTCTCAAAATTGTATTTGCACTGAGCACGCTCGTCTGTTTCTAATGTAAATGCAACAGGAGTAAACTCTTGAATACATTCTCCGTTTTCTTTTCTTATTTCAACTTTCTTTGTTGCTTGATTAAAAAATTCATGTCCCTCACTTAAAACTTCTTTTGGACTAATTACAGGGGGATTTGGTTCATATTTAATTTTTTCACAAACAGGATAATCTGTGTCTTCATTTAACAACTGGCATGCTTGTCCAAGAGAGCTGCATTGATATTTAGTGCATGGTCTCAATGGGTCTTCATTACACTTATAACAATTTTCTCCTCCTGGAGGTGCTTGCCAAGGCAGACAAGTAAATTCAACTGTTCTTGTTTTTATTTTTCCCCATCCAACAAGCCAAATATAAATCATTATACAAACTGCAATAATTACTACTGGCCAACATCCTGTCATACTACCTTTAAAAACAGCATATCCTATTGCTCCTCCTGCTACTCCTCCAGCCAAAGCCATTACTCTTGCTGCTTGTCCATATATTCCATATTTTTCTGCAAGCCAGCCTCCTACAAGCATACCAACACTTGCACCAACAGCCACATTTGAAAATCCACCCATTCCTTTTACCCATGGTGAAGCACCCTCTTTAATTACTATTTTTCCTATTCCTAATCCCATGCCTGCAGTTTGTCCACTAAGAACTACTGGTCCTAATGCTGCTATACCTAATGCTCCGGAAATTTTTCCTATCTTTTCCAGTGCCTTGTTTATATCTTCTTCATTATCAGGGTCAAAAATATAACCATCACCTAATATTGCACCTAAAATTTCTCTTATGCTTTTTGGCTCTGCATATTGTCCCTCTACTGGCTCTGCATATTTTTTGTATTTTGTCCATGAAATTCCAGGAGCTCTACTAACTTTTATATAATCTGCCCCATCTCCAACATAATTAACATAACTTCCACAATCCCCTAATGAAACACATAAGTCATTCATTTGATTTGTAAATTCTGCTGTTTCACAATCACAATTCTGTTTACAATCCCAATCTCCTTTCCAGTCTTTTTGATACTGAACAGTGCATTTTTGACTTGCTAAAGAACAAAAATCCCTTCCCATTTCTACTCTAAAGCTGTCTTCTCCTAATAAATCAAATCCTCGAGGATATCTTGGAACACACATGTCAAACTTGAAATATTTATCAACATTAATATTCTTAATCATGCAGTCTGTGTTTTCTTTGCAATTTTCCTCCATTGTTTCTAGCTCTGAATTATAATACATGCATTCAAATGCTTCATTTACTACACAAGAAGCTGTTGAAAACGTTTTTCCATCTTCTTCTATTTCTGCTTGGGTGCAGATATATCCCCTAGAATCTCCACAAATATCTATTTCTACTTCTCCTTCATTGCAATATGCTATCCAGTGCTCGCTTCCTATAGTATCTTTTCCATCACCAATATAACCATCATAAAGACACCACTTCTCTCCATTAAATCTATCCTGCTTTCCAACATTTGCAGGAGCATTTTTGCAACCCAAATCCTTGCAAGCCCCATCCACGCATTTGCTTTCTGGATAATTGCATTCTTCTGCAATATCCTCTCTGTTACCACAAGAATCAAAATAATAAACATCATACAGTTTTCCTTCTTCTGCACATCCAATATGATTTTTTGCAGAGCAATTTACACCAGGAACTGCTGAACAAAAAACACCTCCAAAAAAATCCCCACCATGTGATATACATTCTTCTCCTGTTTTTATACTACATTTCCCTTTTAAAATACATGCTCCCTCAACTTCACTTAAACTAAGTGCCCAACATTCTAATTCTGTTTTTATCTCTCCTCTAAAATCTTTTTCAAAACCATAAAGTGAGGAAAACACTTCACATCTTCTTTCTGTTACAAATTCAGTTTGACCTCCTAAAACACAACAACCTTTTTGGCATTCTAAGATATCACAATTTTCATCATCATTCCACCCTCCTCCATCATCTTCGCATTTTTCTTTTGTTGATTCTGGTGTGCATATTCCTTGCTCTGAGTCAAAACAACACCCTTTTTTACATTCTAAAACATAATCACAGCTTGTTTCTATAGGATTAGCACAACTTTTTGGAGCATTATTTGGAATAGTGGAAGCAACATCCTGACAAATTCCTCCTTCATTTGTTCTAATACAACAATTAAAACTTATATTACTATTTTCTTCAGCAGAAACAGTTCCTATTTGTTTTATGGATAAGACTCCTATTAACAGATTTATTCCTAAATCAATTATATCATTAATTTTATTCTCCTCGTTGTTTTTGATTATTTCTAAGTTTTCAATTAAAGGAAGAGTTTGATGAATAATATAACTATGCGCAACACTCATGTTAATCATTAATAAAATTTGAAAAATTACAATCAATATTATTATGGTTTCTATTTTCTTTTTCATTTTAAAAAACTGGAGGAATTACGCAACCTCTTATTGCAAATCTGAAGTTCTCTTCGCTGTCTTCGTGTTTAATAGTGTAGATTATTGTTGAGTCACTTGTTCTTAATTTGTCTATATTGAATTCTGGGTAGAGCAACATGAATCCCAAAAGCTCAAAATTACAGAATTCTGCTTCTTGGCTTACAATCTCTTGCGCAAGGATGGCCAAGTCATAAAATTTGCTCGCCGTGATTATTGTGAAGTTTTCATATCTCAATGATTCTTCTGTTTTTGTTAATGTCATATTCGCGTCTATTTCAACAATAATTTTTCTGGGCATTAGCTCGACTTCAAATCCTCTGTATGTTGCATCAACAGTATATCCTTGGTTGTCCAAACTTTTTCCTAATTTAGTAAAGCAATCTTCTACCTCAACTTTAATACCCTCTTTAATTTCATCTTTCAAATGTTGTATCAACACCGGCTCTTGGTTTATACATGGAAAATAATAATTTTGATTATAACACAAATAAGAAATATTTACATAATTCTCGCCATCAAATTTGAATCTCTTGTGAAGAGGATTGTTCATGCTTCCTCCTTGTAAGGATATTGTTTCAGCAGTTTCTTTTATTTTATCTTCCATGCAAGATTCCAAGAAGGCATTAGGATTTGTTTCATGTCCTCCCCCAGTTCCCGGAATTACTCCACTTCTTAAAATAAAAAATAACACAATTATGCTGACTATTAATACTCCAACTATTATGAATACAGTCGCCTGCGAGCGTTTTGACTTTGGACAAAATTTAATATCAAACACCGAAGTCAGGGCGCGAGTACCTCTTTTCATAAGATGTTTAATATTTTATTACTTATAAATATTTCATATTATAGAACTTAATCATCAGTCTCAACTCTTGGAGCAAGTATAAAACTTAATTCCATGCCACTTGTTTGAATTTTCATCTTTAGTGGATGGTCATCCGCGAAATTTAAAATTGTTTTCTCGCAAAGCTTTGAACCTTTTATAAATTTCTGCAAATATTCTAAACTATACTTTGATTTGCAGTTTTCTGCTTTTATTCTTGCTTCATCTCCTGAGAACTCAGACCTTGCAGAATTTAAGCCTCTGGCTTCAATTATGAATTTTCCATCTTCAATTATGAATGAGCAGGCGTCAGCAACAACTCCACAGTCTTCGATTGAAGCAATCAAATCAACTGAATTTAATTCCACTTCTGAACTAAATTCTAGATTTGGCATTTCTTTTTCTTCGCCCTCTATTTCAATCAGGTTCAGAGTGAAATTTCTTTTAGTTCTATCTTGAATTTGAGTACTTAACAGTTTCTCTTTTTTTTCTAAAATAATA
>CAZHRM010000023.1:0-8682 GCA_964534855.1 Candidatus Woesearchaeota archaeon | reverse complement strand
CGGTTTTTAGTGGAACCTGGCAAAGTGTTGAACCTAATTTAACTGGTTCTATTAGTAATATATTTCAGTTGTGTGGAGATGGAGATTGTAGTATTGATGAAACATGTTCTTCTTGTCCTGGAGATTGTGGAACTTGCTCAAGTGGAGAAAGTTCTGGGGGTGGTGGAGGTGGAAGTAGCAGTGGGGAGAGTTTTAAGGGCGATGAAGGAGAAGTTTCTTCCAAAACTGAAGATGAGGAAGTTTCTAAAGAACAAAATTTAGGAGAATCTGGAGAAATAGAAGGTACTAAAGATACTGGCCTTGCATTTTTTAGGAATATGGGAAATGTTATTACAGACATTTTTTCAGATGAAGAAGGAAAAATAACTTGGATTAGCATTACAATTTTAGTATTCATAATTTTAGGAATATTAATCTTAACTTGTAAAAGATTTTATCCCAAATAGATTTATATTGGTCTTCCTTTGTATTTTCTTTCTGTTTGCTGAAACGGAAGTCTTTCGTCTCTATTTAATCTTTCTGCTTTGGTAACATAATCTATTTCAAGATTTTTTCCTTCTCTTCTTGATTCATTAATTTCTGAATTAACAAAAGCAATATCTCTTAATTGAGGATGCAAATCTCTTCTTATATTTTCAATTCTTACTGGCTCAGGTTGTTTAACAAGTAAATTGTCTTTTATTGTTAATTCTTCTTTAGCAGTTTCATAATCAACTTTATTATATCTTGTGCCCTCTTCTTTATTTTCTGTAAAAGTTGGTGAAAAAATTTCTTGTTCTAATCTTATTGGCTCTGAAACATCTGCAATTCTTTCTAAAACTGGTGAAAATGATTCAGAAGAGGGTTTAAGAAAGTCTTGAAAATTGCTATCATCTATTTCTTCCTCTGTTTCATCAACTCGCTCTTCAAGTTCTGACTCTTCATTAGATGCTTCTTTTTCAGAATTATTCTCCTCTTCTATTTCTTCTTCCGGCATAATTAATAGAGGAGAAATAAGTATATAAGATTTGTTATTTCTTCTTAAACTTGCAGAATAATAAAACTATAATTCCTAAAATACAAATAAAAATTCCCGCATTTGAGATTGTATTTGAAATATTGCTGATTGCAAATCCTGTCAGAAGTTTTGTTTGTGATAAGATTAATATTACTAAACCAATTAATAGAACGACAGTTGCGTTGTTTACTACTTGTTCTAAGGTAGATTTTCTTGGTAAATAGAAATTTGGCCTTTCTACCAAACTATCAAAAACTTCTTCTTCTGTTTTATTAATTTTTTTAGAAATAATTTTTGCAATTTTTTTTGTGTTCTCCACATCCATCATCCCATGTGAAGTATATATTGGAGTTTTCTCATCTTTAAATTCTAAATATTCTTCACCTTTTTTTGATTTTATTCCTGCTCCATATTTTTGTTTAAGATTTTTATCAATAAGAAATTTGCTATAACCTTCTATTGGTTCCATAATAAATATAAAAAAATAGAACTTTAAAAAGTTATTCTTTGAAATTTAACTATAACTTGGCATGTCGTGGGCTTTTTTGTAAGTGTCAAACATATCAAAAGCAGTTTCTACTGCAACTTTTGTTGCCATAGGCCTCAAATGTTGAGCTTCAATCCAATTGTCAGGTTTTATTTTTTCTTCTGTTTCCTGCTTCTTTTCTTTTGGTTTTTCAGTTTTGTCATAATGTCCCACTAAAGCCAAGAAGGGGTTTGATTCGTCTTTGGGCTTTTCTTTTGTTTTTTCTTCATTTGTTTTTTCTTCTAAAAATAAATTAATTTCATCCTGCAACTGTTCCAAACTTTCTGTTGTTGAACCCTCGATTAATTTTAAAACATCACCTATTTCAGACTTTTCAAGTTCTTTGTCCATATTTTTGATTTCATCGTCGTTTAGTGCATAAGCCTTGAAAGTTACTTCTGCTCTTCCTCCAAACGCATAATGTGATTGCTGACTTATTCTTTGAGGAATCCCTCTGAAATTAAAATCAATTAAAACACAACTATAATAATCCCTTTTTGTTTTTAGTTTTCGAAAATCCTCGGGCAATTTACCTTCCATAGCAGATTTTTTTATATCTAATTTATTTTTTCCTAATAAGACTAATTCAAGTATAATTGTATTGAATGCTTTTACTAAAGCAGGATTTCTTCCTTGTTCTTTCATTTCAAGTTGCTGGGCTGCTTTAAGATAAGGTTTAGCCCAACGAGAATAAAGCTTTAAACTATTTACCTGGCTTTTCAAATATGTTCTTTCAATTTCATATCTTTTTCTTAATTCTTTTTCAGATTGCTCTGTCCAGATATTGAACTCTTGAATTCTTGGCAACAAAATTCTTTTTACCCTCTCATTTAAATCAATTTTTTCAACATCTTTTTCATTTTTAACAGCAAGAAATGCGTCAATTAGAGTCTGGAATCCTGCTTGTCCCAATGCCATAGCTTTTATGCTTGAGTTACCCTTCGTGATGTCTACCTTATCCATCCAGATTTGCTTTAAGGAAAGCGTGGCAGCCTCGCTCTCGTCCTTGTCCTTGGAATGAAAATCATCATAACTCTGCAGTCTTATTTTAAATTCTTTCAAATCATAGACAATATTGAGAATACTTTTTAAGACAGTATTTGCATCTGCTAAAAGCTTAGTTGCCTGCTGTTGCATTGCAGTTGCTTTTCCTCTCATCTCTGAAAAATGCCCTGAGCCAGGAGAGGTGGTAAAATTATCAACAATCTTTTCTGAAGTGAGATCAAAATCTTCCATTGAATCAAGAATAAAAAAATAAACAGGCTCCAAGTTTTCTGAAGACGAATCATAGGTTAAAGTATGTTCTGCCAATGTTTTTGGTTTAACTTCCTCTGCAGGAATTTTTTCAACAGAGCCGTATTTCTTTAATAGTTCCTTTCCATTTTCTGCATAAAGTTTTGGATTTATCTTTCCAATAATTTGTTGAATTGTGGCTACCATCTTGTAAAATAAAGAATCGAGTCTTTAAAAAATCTTTGTAGAGGATTAGATGAATATACTATTAAAGATAATAAACTATAAAAACATGGCTTTCTTTTGGGTAATATGAAATTTTTGGGTTTTGGTAAAAAAAAAGGCGTCGTTGATTTGACAGAGCATCTAAGAAAAAAGCAGGAAAAAATTGCCCAAATGCAATCAGAAAGTCAAGAAGTGAATTCTCAGTCAACTTCAGGAGGGGCTTTTGATTTTTTAGGAAATCTCGCTTCGAGTTCAGGGACAGAATCAAGAAGTTATGTGGATGTTTCAGGTGCAGAAGAAAAAAGGAAAAAACTTGCGAAAAGGTTTATGGATATAACCAACAAAATTGAAGAGTTGTCAAATCAGGTTTATCATCTGCAGCAAAGAATTGAAGTTCTTGAAAAAAAGATGGATGTTAATAGGTTTTGAATAAATTTATTAATACTGTTTTCTGTTTAGAATTATGAAAAACTTGGAAAAAAAGACCAGAGCATATGCATTAAAAAACGCATTAACATATAAAGGAAAAGCACAGCAAGGAGCTGTTATTTCTGGATTGTTTAATGAAGGTTTGAAAAAAAACGAAGTTGGAAAATATGTTAAAGATATTTCTAAGATAATTAAAGAAGTGAATTCTTTTTCTATTAAGGAACAAGAAAAAGAATTTGAGAAATTGAAGAATTATGTTAGTGAAAGGAAAGTTCGTGAGGGGTTGCCAGAATTGCCTAATGTAAAGAAGTCGGGAGTTGTGATGAGAATCGCACCGTCGCCGTCAGGACCATTTCATATTGGGCATGCAATGACTTCTTGTATCTCTTTTCTTTATGTAAAAAAATATGGGGGGATATTTTATGTTAGAATAGAAGACACAAACCCAGAAAATGTTTACAAACCTGCTTATAAGATGATTAAAGAAGAATCAAAATGGCTTTTTGATGGAATTGCAAAAATTGTTATACAATCTGAAAGAATGGGGCTTTATTATAAATATGCTGAAAAATTAATTAGAAAAAATGCAGCTTATGTCTGCACCTGCTCTGGTGATGAGTTTAGAAAGTTTGTTAAACAGAAGAAAAATTGTCCCTGCAGAAAATTAAGTATTAAAGAGAATTTGGAAAGATGGAAAAGAATGTTGGATAAAAAGGGATTTAAAGGAGGCAAGGCTGTTTTGAGATTTAAGTCAGGTATGAAACAAAAAAATCCTGCGATGAGGGATTTTCCTCTAGCAAGAATTAATGAAACTCCGCATCCATTGCAAAAAAGAAAATATAGGGTGTGGCCTTTGATGAACCTTGGTGTTACTGTTGATGATATTGAATTGAAAATGACACATGTTATTAGGGCAAAAGACCATAGAGATAATGCAAAAAGGCAAGAGATGATTTACAAAATTTTAGGAAAAAAATTTCCTTGGACTAGTTTTTTAGGAAGATATAAGTTTAAAGATATGGAATTGTCTTCGACAAAGATTAGGCAAGAAATAGAGCAGAGAAAATATTCTGGATGGGATGATGAGAGATTGCCGACGATTGCTTCATTAAAAAAACAAGGTTACAAGCCTTCGGCATTTTGGAAATTTGCCGAGCAAGTGGGTTTGTCTGAAAACGACAAGGTTATTGATAGAGAAGAATATTTTAAGTTATTGAATAGTTTTAATCAAAAATAATAGAAATGTTTAAATAGTATTTTTTCTTTTTGATATAATCAATAAAAGGAGGTTGTATGATAAATAATAAGCGTGGTTTGTCCATTGTTATAAGTACTCTGATAATTATACTCTTAGTTCTTGTTGCTATAGGAATTATTTGGGTAGTTGTTCAAGGTATTGTTGAGAGCGGAGGATCGCAAGTAGAGGCAAAAGCAAAGTGTATGGGTGTTGACATAAAGATAAACTCAGTTGGACTTTGTCCTGCTAATTCTGCTTCCTGCAATGTTATTGTTGAAAGGGGTGTTGGTGGAGGAGATATTGATGGAGTAAGAGTAATGGTTACAGATGGTGCTATAACTTTGACTGGAGATGGTGCTGCATTAGATGTATTTGGTACTGCAACAATTAGTGCTACAGGTAGTGCACTTGGTGGTGATGCAACAACAGCAAAAGTCGCTGCATTTGTTTATGACAGTAATGGCGAAGAAGTAGTTTGTGATATAGTAAATGAATACACTTACTAATTTTTTTTATTTTTATTTAATAGTTAAATTTAAAAATCTCTTTTATTTGGGATTATTATGACAGCTAAAATTAGGAATTGTCGGCATCATTAGAATAATAGATTTTCTTAGCTGTGCATTGATTTCTGAAATTTCTTTTTTTCAATTTTCAAGAAATTTCTTCTTCAAAAACTCTAAACAGAATAAAATTAAAAGAGTTTTTGATTCTGAAAAACCTTATAAATTAGATTCAATTAAATTAAATAATGGTGGATGTAGTTTAATGGTAGAACGTGTGGTTGTGGTCCGCAAGACGAGGGTTCAATTCCCTTCTTCCACCCTTTAAAAAAGAAAAGATGAAAACTGAAACTGTCAGAGGCTTCAAGGATTTTACAGGAAAACAAGCAGAAAAAAGAGCAGAGATAAAGAGAATTATCGTCGGAGTTTTTGAAAAGTATGGATTTGAGCCTGCTGAAACTCCGGTTGTGGAATATGAAGAATTTGTGAAAGGAAATAATGAACAAGATGAAGCTGTTTCAGATATTTTTAAACTTAAGGATAAAGGTAAGAGGGCTCTTGCTCTGAGGTATGAATTTACATTTCAATTGAAACGTTTAATGAAAAACAAAAAGCTTCCTTACAAAAGGTATCAGGTTGGACCTGTGTTCAGAGACGAGCCTGTTCAAAGAAACAGATTTAGACAGTTTACACAATATGACATAGATGTTGTTGGTTCTACAATCAAAGATGAATCTGAAATACTGGTTTTAACTTCAGAAATCCTGAAGAGATTAGGAATTGAGAGTGTGATTTATGTAAATAATAAGAAGTTATTAAGTGAAATCTTAGATAGTTTAAAAATAAAAAAGAGGGAAGAAGCAATAAGAGAGTTTGATAAACTTGATAAACTACCAGAAAAAGTTGTAAAAGAAAATCTGAAAAAATACAAAGCAGAAAAAGTTTTAGGAATTTTAAAACAAAATCCTGAATTTTTCAGGAAATACAAATCTTTTTCTGAAATAGAAGAATTAATAGATTATTGTGAATTTTATGGGGTTAAAATTGAATTCACTCCATTTCTAGCACGAGGGTTGTCTTATTATAATGGAAATGTTTTTGAAGTTAAGGGGGGAGGTTCTAAAGAAACAATAACCGCTGGAGGAAGTTACAAGTTTAATAATGTTCAGTGCACTGGAATTAGTTTTGGTTTAGATAGATTGACAATAGTTGCAAAAATTAAAACCGAGAAGGAGAAATTCCTTATTGTTTCGCTTAATCAGGACAAAGAAGCAATCAAACTTGCGCAAAAACTTCGAAAACAGGGCAAAAACACTGCGCTGTTTTATGGCAAACCTTCCAAAGCATTAGAGTATGCAAATGCTTATTACATTAACAAAGTAATTTTTGTAGGTGCTCGTGAGATTGAGAAAAAAAAGTTTAAGGTTAAGGATATGGAAAGTGGGAAGGAGAGCATATTAAAAATATAATTGGTTAGCCTATTTTATTCACTCATATATTATAGCTAGGAAAAATTTTATATAACTTCAACATCCATCCACCATGAATTCTTCTCACCAGAAATTTTTGAATTTGTAATTCTTAAGGATTTTTTGAACAAGGGGCAATTGAGAACAAATGTTTCAAATTCTCCACCCTCACCTGCAGGATGAATTTTGTATTTTTGTTTTAGTTTTTTAACTTCTTCAATGAAGTCCTTGTCAATTTTTTTGCCAAGCCAGGATTTGTCTAATGGAAAAGCAAAAACTCCAGTAATTATTATTTTAAATCTATTTTTTATTAATTCATTGAGATATTCTAACTCACCTTTTTGCCATAATGGGTTAAAACATTCTAACTCCAATTTATCACATATTTTTTGAATTCTTGATGCCTGATAAACAGATTCTATTGCTCCTGTAACAACACCGTCGATATTGTATTTCTCTTTTGCTTTCTTAATTGCTTTTTCCAAATCTTTTAATTCTTCTTCTTCTTTTCCTTTTGTCTTTTGAATAATTAAGGGAAGCTCCATTGTTTTTGCTTGTTGTCTAACTCTCAAAATTGAGGGAGTATGAAACATATAACTTTCATTATTCTCAGAAAATATTGATATTAAGCAAGCTAATTCATGTCCTTTTTTCTTTGCTAAATAGGCAGCATAACAGGAATCTTTTCCTCCTGAAAACAGGACAGCCGAGCGTTTTGAGTTTGGACTGTTTTTTGTATCAATATCTGAAGTCAAAACGTGAGTTAATTTTTTTGTCATGATAAAGATAAAAGAGGGGGGTTTTTAAATTTTGAGAGAAAGAGTTTACAATTTTCATTCAATAATTCATTCTCCAATAGGATTCTCGAACTTTTTATTTATTTTCTTTAATCTTTTCTTTTGTTTGTCATCTAATTTTTCCATTTCTTCTTCTACTTCTTGCTTTAAATCAGCGAAGGGGTCTGGATTATGTTTGAAATAAATTTCCTTAAGCCATATATAGATTTCCTCAAAATGACCTTCTTGCTCAAGCCAAATTTTTTTTTGGTCTTCTAGATGTAAAAGAGGCAAGAATGAGATTATTTTTTCTTCTCTGTCTCCTCCAGAAAATTCTGTAAAAGAAATTTTTTTCTTTTCTTTATTCCCTTTAAGATTGCTAAATATTTTCTTATAAATCTCTTTTATTTTGCTTTTCATTGTAAATTTTCTTTTAGGAATAGAGAAAGAGACTTCTCTGAGGGCGTTTTTGCTTGTTATTTCTTTTTTAATTCTTCTGTTTTCTGTTGTAATTGCCTTGTTCAAAGATTCAATCAATTCTTTTAATGTAACTTTTCTGAACCTTGGCATAGGACTTCGCGGAATTAGTTCTGGAATCTCCTCCTCAAGTTCAATTCTTTCCATGCTATATTTAGTCTTTTCTTTTTTTCCAAAAAGAATTTCATCTATGCTTTTGATGTATTTATTCAACAGAATTTCTGATTTAATTCTCAAGAGAAGCGAGGCTGCTAGAAGAACTTTGCTTGAAATAAAAAAATCTTCCTCTTCCAACCCCTGAATTCTTTCGAAATATTTGTCAGTTAGAACAATTATATTTATATCCCAAGGATTTAGTTGCTCTGTATTGATTAAATCATAAATAATCTCCTGCCATCCTATCTCTTTATTGAACAACAAATCATGAATCTGCTCTTGTCTTACGGTTATTTTCACTTCTTTTTTCATAAATTTAATAATTAAATCTGTTTTATAATTGTTTGTGAATCAAAATTAGCCATAAAAAATTCTAAGTAGTGCCTAAATAAATAAGATTGTAAAACATTGTAGTACCTAAATTATTTGGAGGTTTTTTGTAAAATTAAATCTGATTACTACTTTATACTGATTACCCCCTGTCATTCTTTAAGGGTAACAAGAACGAAAGGTTTAAATAGTAGAGAGTTCTTGATATTGTATCACCTCTTTTTACCCAGGAGAGGCTTCAAGTTATCTATTTTTATGACTTGGAGAATCTCCCAGGGTTTATGTTTTTCATATGAAACCCTAGGCAATTGTTTTTTACTCAGA
>CAZHRM010000022.1:0-9274 GCA_964534855.1 Candidatus Woesearchaeota archaeon | reverse complement strand
ATAAGATTTCAGATTATGGACTGGTTTCCTTTATGAGAAAAAAAGATAAGAGAAAAGGATGGTATACCTATTTTTGGAGAATTGAAATTCTTAAGTCTTTAGAGTTTTTGAGGGGCACTCTAATAAAGGGAATTGATCAACTAAACTATCAAATAAGGAGTAGAGAAACAAAAAAATTTTATGTTTGTGAAAGATGTAATACCGAATTTACCGAAGAAAATGCTTTGCTTTATAATTTTACTTGTAATGAGTGTGGAGATATTTTTACTCTTAAAGATAATCAGAAATTTTTAAAGGAGCTTGTAAGAGATTTAGACAAATTGAAAAAGAAGTTAGTGTTTGTTGATGAAGAAATTAGAAAAGAAAAGGATAGAATAGAAAAGGAGAGGCTTAAAGAACTTAAAAAAGAAGAACGAAAAAAGAAAAAAATGAAGGATGTGAAGAAAGCAGAAGCAAAGAAGAAAGCAATAAAATCCAAAAAGGAAGTGAAGAAAAAACCAAAGAAGAAAATTAAAAAACTTGCTAAGAAGAAAAAAGTTTCTAAAAAAACAACTAAAAAGAATTTAAAGAAAAAAGTTAAGAATAAAACAAAGAAAAAATATTCTAAGAAAATATCCAAGAAAAAAATTTTGAAATCAAAAAAGAAGTAAAATGCCAGTTTATCAAATTAATTCAAGGAAGAGGAAATTTTTTGGCGGTTTTAGTGTAACTGTTAATTTAATTTTAATTAATATAGTTTGTTTTATTATTTTTGCCTTCCTAATTTCATCAGGAATAGTTTCTATTGATTCTATAGCAATAAAACCTTCAAATATTTTTCAAGGGCAATATCTCTGGACTTTCTTAACGAGCATGTTCATGCATGCAGGCTTTTTCCACATTTTCGCTAATATGTTTTCATTATTTTTTGTTGGCTCTTTAGTTGAAAAAATTTTGGGAGCTAAAAGATATTTATATTTTTATTTAGTGTCTGGGCTATTTGCAAGTTTGTTTTTTGTTTTAATGAGTTTGATTTGGTCTTCTGATTTTAATGCTTATGCTGTTGGTGCGAGTGGTGCTTTGTTTGGATTAATTGGATTATTAATGTTTTTGACTCCAAATCTTTCTGTTTATCTCATGTTTATTCCAATTCCTATAAAGATGAAATATGCTGCTCCTGGAATTTTAATTGTTTTGTGGTTGATATCTATAACTGCTGATGTTGGAATTGGAAACACTGCTCACCTTGGTGGATTGATTTGTGGATTAATTTATGGCATTTATTTGAGAAAGAAATATCCTAAAAAAGTTCAGATGTTAAATAGATTATTTAAGTGAAATGAAAAAAAAGAGTAAAAAAAATAATTTTAATTTGAAAGAAGAATACAAGAAAAGCTGGAATTATATTTTGGAGTCAAAAAATTTTATTTATTTTATTATTGGAATTTTTTTTGTTTTTGTTTTAATTGGTTTTTTAATTCCTGCTCCAGATGCTCTTGCAGAACAAATATTGAAATTAATTCAGGAATTAATTGGGGAAATTAAAGGAATGTCTCAGGGAGAATTAATTAATTTTATTTTCTTCAACAATCTACAAAGTTCTTTTTTTGGAATGGTTCTTGGAGTTGTGTTTGGAATTTTTCCAGTAATTGCAATTATTGCTAATGGTTACTTGTTGGGCTTTGTTGCTTCAATGAGTGTTGAAAGTGAAGGGATTTTGGTTTTATGGAGACTTTTGCCTCATGGAATTTTTGAACTACCAGCAGTTTTTATTTCTCTTGGCTTGGGGTTGAAGTTAGGAACATTTATTTTCCAAAAAAAGAAGATTAAATTGCTTAAAGAATATTTTTGGAATTCCCTGAGAGTATTTCTTTTTATTGTTACTCCTCTTTTAATTATTGCAGGTATTATAGAAGGCAGCCTTATATTTATGTTTGCGTGAGTAACAGAACTTTTTTTAACTATCAAATCTATATATTTGTATGAAAAAGAGAGTGATTTTATTTGGAGTTATTTTAGTTTTGTTTAATTTTGTTTCTGCAATAGATTATTATGTCGCAAAGGAAGGAAGCAGTAATTTCTCTATTATTCATGATGCTGTAGATCTTGCCAATGCAGGAGATACTGTTTATATAAAAGAAGGGACTTACAATATCAAAACTAATGATAGGAATTAGAGAATGGAAAAATGGGTGTTAGAAAAATGAAAAAATGCAAAATTTATTTAGGGATTGGACCGCTACTTTTGGTTCTACTTCTTATGTTCAGCCTGGTTTCTGCCCAGGGCACGTGCCAGATAACAGGTGTGAGCGCCACTGAAAACACAGAAAGCGCTTTTTATGCAGTCGATGGAAATATTATAACACACTGGAATTATCCAGGATATGACTCTGTGAACCTGACCATAGACTACAGCTGTGAAAAGACTGCCTCTAACTATTCACTCTGGTGTGAAGCAAACACATCAGTGTTTGGGGATGTTTGGGTTTATGGGAATGTTTATTTTTATGATGAAAATGATAATCTTGTTAGGACAAGCTCCTTTACTGATTGCAAAGATAGCATTGAAGTTTACACTAATTTGGGAAGCCCTGTTTCTGCGAAAAGGATAATTGTAGAAGCAACAGGCAAGGATAGTTGGACTCATATAAACGAGTTCGGGTTCGGCGGGCTCTCGTTTGACTATCCAGTTGGTGCAGTCGAGGGGATAGATGGGCATGGAATCGTTACAGGGTGGGCCTATGACTCCGGCGACCCCTCTGCAATAATTGATGTCCATTTTGCAATTGATGAGGGGGAAGGATGCAAGTATGTTGCATTGAGAAGGGCCATGTTGGGCTATCCTGATGAGCACAGGTTCAGGTTTGAGGTCCCTGTGAAGTACAAGGACGGCAGGACCTATACATTTTGCATTTATGGCCTAGACCCCGAGGGCGTCTACAACACCCAGCTTTCTGGCTCCCCGATAACCTTTACAGCCAGCCCAATGGGAAGCACCATACCCCACACTCCTGCCTGGGCCAAGGACATGATTCTGTACAAATTCCGTGTGGATTATTTTACTGATGGCGAGAACCATGGCTTCATCACAGCAAACGGCAACTTCACCACAGCAAGAGAGAAGATACCCTACCTAAAGGACCTCGGGGTGACAGGGATACTGCTTTTCCCTCTCGCCGAGTATCCTGAATATATTTATCCGGATTGCCCATACGGGGTTTCCAACCCCGAGGAGCTGGACTCATCATTCGGAACAGAGCAGGATTTCATTGACTTTGTCCAGGAGGCTCATGACAACGGCATGAAGGTCTTTGTTGACATAGTGACGTTTGGCGCCAGTGATGTACTGGAGAGCCACCCGGAATGGTCCATAAATATTCGCAATTTAGTTGCTGTTGAGGCAGAGTGCAACCAGCCCTATCAGAATTATGAAATATGCATGACAAATCTCTGCGGTCCTGACAGGATGGGATGCTGTAACTGCATTTCAGACAGAATTTGTGATGATGGCATGGAATGCTTGATATATTTCTGCAGCGAGGAAGGGAGAAGAGAGACACGCTGCTATGGCAGTTATGGTCCCATCTATGACAGGGATAACCTAGAGCTTCGCGACTGGTGGATAAATGACGTTGCCCTGCACTGGATTGAGACCTTTGACATCGACGGTTTCAGGTGTGATCTGGAGCCATGGATGTCCGGATTCGACACGTGGGAAGAGGTCATAGAAAGGGCTCTGGATAACGGCAAGGAAATCATCATAATGTCAGAGGTCCCAACAAGGCACAGATACTCTGGTTACCACTTCAGCGAATGCGATGATTTCAGTGTTGGCAACCCAAGGGGACGCCCGGATTTCATGGCCACGAACCAGAGTATTCCAGGAGAAATCAAGAATGTCTACAATATAGTTGATGAAATCAAGGACCCATATCACCAGGAGATATATTATTCAGGCGGACTCTCCTTTTTTGAATCCACTAACCCTGCTCTGCAGTATTACAAGGCCCAAGGCAGGATAGTCTATTTTGGGTATGCGAACCTCCTGGCTCCTTTTGTTCCCTACATGACCGCTGGTGAGGAATTCAATGCAATTGTGCATATCGACCCAAACAACAACATTGCCACGAACCTTGGCTGGCAGATACTTGACTGGTCTGACCTAGAGGACCCTGGCAGGCAGGCGTTCCTGGAAAAGGTCAAGAAGTTAATCAAGATAAGAAAGAGATACTACTCAATTATCGCTCCTTTTGACAGAGAGCTTTACAGGACCAATATAGTCAAGGTCAGTTCATCTGGTACAGACCTCCAGGCATATGCGTTGTATGGTGATATCTCTGTGACATCCAAAGCTGCTATAGTTGTTGTTGGTAAGAAAGACAGGATTTCTGGAAGTGTTACTATTGATGTTCCTTTAAATGAGATGGATATGGGAGGATATGCTGCTTACTCGGTGGTTGATTTGATGACTGACGAGTGTGAAGAGGTTAGCGGGAGCGGTTTGAATTCATACACAATTCCTGTTGAGCAAAATGATTTTAAGGCTTTGAAAATTGAGCCGGGAGTCTGTTCTATATGTGGCAATGCTGACATAAACAAAGATAATGTTATCAGCATGACAGAATTCATAAGTTACATTTCTCAATGGAAATCAGGAAGTGTTACAATTTTAGAACTAATGATAGGAATTAGAGAATGGAAAAATGGGTGTTAAGAGAATATAAAATTATCTTTCTATTCTTTTAAATTACTTATTCCTAATAAAATTAGAACTAATCCAACCATTATTACAAACCAGAAAATACTTCCTTTGAGAAGTATCCATCCTGCATTTAAGAAATTAAAACTTTTTCCAAAAAGAACCCACGAATCTACTGCTGAATACCATGCAACTAAAATCATTCCTATAACTAAAATTAGTCCAAATAAAATTTCAAGCCATTTGTTCATAGAATTCTCTATGTCTTTTTATTTTTAAAGATTTTGGTAGTGAAGTATATAATCTATTTTCTGACTAATATTTTAATTTTTGATTTTTTTGCTTTAAAGAATTTTTTGGAAAATTCTTCTGCCCTTTTTTCATTGAATCTTTTGCAACTAAAAACATCTATGAATGCTCTATTGTGTTCTTCGTCAAAGTGGGCTGTTATTGACGATGTTTTTATAAGTTGAATTGCAGAATATCCCTTTAATGATTTTTTTCCGAATCTTTTTATCTTTGCAGAACCTTCTTCTTCCATGTTAATTTCTTTACAAAGATTTTTAAGGAATTTTTTTATTTCCTTTTTACTTCTTATAATGTTTCTGTCGCAACCATATAAGTTTATGATTGCCAATATTCCCCATATCATTAATTTAAATAAATCAATATATTTTTAAAACTATACTCTTACAGTTTATTATGAAGAGAATAGAACATATAAAAATTGAGAAGAATATGGATATTTCAGATTTAGTAAGAAGTATGGGTGGAGCAGGTTTTGGAGCAAGGAAGATTGCTGAGGCAAGTTTTATAATGAAAGAGATGTTTGAAGATAAAGTGTGCAGTGTTTTTCTTGGTGTTGCTGGTGCTATGGTGCCTGCTGGAATGAAACAGATTATTATTGATTTGTTAAATGAAGTTGATGTTTTTGTTACAACAGGGGCTAATTTAACTCATGATTTGATAGAGTCTTTGGGAGAGTGCCATTATCAAGGAGATGAGTATGTTGATGATAAAAAAATGAATGATGAAGGAATTGATAGGATTTATAATGTTTTTATGAAAAATGCTGTCTATGAGAAATTAGAAGATTTTTTCAAAAAAAATTTTGATGAATTAAAAAAATGTGAAAAAATTAATGAATTTTTGTGGAAGCTTGGAGAGTTGGCTCCTAGAGAAGGTATTTTAAAAGAATGTTACAAGAAAAAAATTCCTATTTTTTGTCCAGGAATTGCTGACTCTGGAATTGGGTTGATGATGTGGGGCAGAATTGTTGAAACAAAAACTAAGACAAATATTGGTGTTTTTGATGATATAAATGATATTATTGATTTAGCTTGGCTGTCTGAGAAAACAGGAGTTATCTATGTTGGTGGAGGATTGCCTAAGAATTTTATACAACAGTCTCTACAATTTTCTAAAGGGGCGAGTTATGGAATTCAAATAACTACAGATAGGGCAGAGTCAGGGGGGAGCTCTGGAGCTCCGTTAAAAGAGGGAATTTCTTGGGGGAAAATGAAAAAAGATGCTAATTTTGTTGATGTTTCTTGTGACGCTACTATCGCATTACCTTTAATTTGGGGAGGTATTAAAAAATAAAATGCTAACCCAAAAACAAGTTAATGAAATTAAAGAACACCTTGAAAAAGCACAGAATCCCTTGTTTTTTTTTGACAATGATGGTGATGGGCTTTGTTCATTTCTCTTGTTGCAGAGATATATTGGAAGAGGAAGGGGTGTTCCAGTAAAATCTTTTCCTGATTTGACAGCTAATTATTTTAGGAAAGTTAATGAGTTAAATGCAGATTATATTTTTATTTTAGATAAGCCAGTTGTTTCTAAGGAATTTTTTAAAGAAGTTGAACAGGTTAATATTCCTATTGTTTGGATAGATCATCATGAAATTGAAAGGAAAGATATTCCGGATTTTGTTAATTATTATAATCCTTTTTTTAATAAAGATAAAACCAACGAACCTGTTACAGCACTATGTTATCAAATATCTCAAAAAAAAGATGATTTGTGGATTGCCTTTGTTGGATGTATATCGGACAATTTCCTTCCTGATTTTTATTCTGAATTTGAAAAGAATTATCCTGATTTGATTGTTGATTCAAAAAATGCTTTTGATATTTATTATAAATCTTCAATAGGAAAAATTGCAAAAATATTTAGTTTTGCCTTGAAAGACAGAACAAGCAATGTGATTAACATGCTGAAGTTTTTGATGAGAGTCAGGACCCCTTATGAAGTTCTGGAAGAAAATAACAAGAATTATACCATGCATCAAAGATTCAACCAAATAAATAAGAAGTACCAAGGATTATTGGAAAAGGCGAAATTACAAAAATATGATAAAAGGATTTTATTTTTTCAATATGGAGGAGATTTGAGTATTAGTGCTGATTTGGCTAATGAGTTAAGTTATATGTTTCCAGAGAAAATAATTGTCGTAGTTTATGTTACTGGAATTAAAGCAAACATATCTGCTAGAGGAAAAAGGGTTAGAGAAATAATTCTGAAGGCAATCGAAGGTTTTGAAGGAGCTACTGGTGGGGGGCATGAAAATGCTGTTGGCGCAAAAGTAAAAATTGAAGATTTAGAGAAGTTTAAAGAAGAATTAGAGAGGTATTGTTAAATAAGAAAAATTTAAATATAACTTCTGTTTTTCTTTTTTATGGAAAGTAAAAAAAATTATAGTTCATCTTTGGGGAGAGAGTATGATGAGCCTAAATTTCTAAATCCTGAAGAGCTTTCTTATGAACAATTAACAGATCCTGATTATAGTATAAAAAAATTAAAAAAAATGAATAAAGGCAAACTTGAGATTACATGTAGTAAATGTCATCATTGTCGTTGAGTTAATTATTATTTTTTAATATAGAAAACTATAAAAATGTCTTTTTCTACTTTGTCTTATGAAAACTGGGTCAAGATTTGCAAATTGGAATGATTGGATATTTGGCTTAGTCTACACTTCAATTAAACCGGCCTCAATTTAATTCAGGATTTTTCTTTTGGTCTGGGTTAAGTTGGGAGTTATTTCTTATAATTAATTTAGGCTTGAAGAATTCTGATTTTTTTGAGTTTAGTTTAAAACTAAAAAATGGCAGACAGACTGAAGATGGAAAAAAAATTTGTAGAGAAAGAATTGAGTTGTCTTATGGAGATTACTCTTAGATTGGAAGATGAATTGAACTCAATTGTAAGATTAGATGAAGAATAATAAATTAAAAGAGAAGAATTTGGTATTGGTTAGTGTGCGATTTATGATAACAATTTTTAAAAACGGAGGTATTCTTAAAGATTCATGAGAGATAAGGTCAGCAAACTCGTTGAATCTTGTAAAATGAATTTTAATAAACTTCCTTTATTTAACAAAAAAACTTCTGAGATTTTAAAAGAATATTCTTTAAGACATAAAGAGGCTTTAAGAAGAGGCGAATTCTATAGAAGAAATTCTAAGGACAGGTTTGGTTATCAATAACTCTTCCCAACATAAACCCAATAGTCTGCAGGTTTTCCTGATACTATGCATTTTTTTCCTTTTATTTGCGGTTGTTTTAATGGTCTGTTGAGAGTTTTTGCCCCGCCTGTTTTTTCTTTCAAAATATCCTCAACTTCCACAGAGTTTTTTAATGGAACAAGAACAATCTTCTTTTCTTTTATCTTTTTTATAGCATCTTTTAATGTTTCAGATTTGTCTAACGCTGTTTGCAAAAGGTTGCTTGCTTTTCTGAATAAACTTTTTTGCATGTCTTCTAATTCTCTGTCTATTTCTTTTTTTAAATTTTTTATTTTTACAGAAATTTTTTTTCCATTATCTCTTCTTACTATGACAACTTCTTTTTTTGCCAAATCATTTGGTCCTATTTCAATTCTTATTGGAATTCCTTTTAATTCCCATTCATTGAATTTGTAGCCTGGTGTAATCTCTGTTCTGTCATCTAATATAGTATTGTATTTTGACAGGGTTTTTAGAATTTCTTTTACTTCATTCAAAATTTTTTTATCTTTCTCAAATTTTATAGGAATAATCACAATTTTGTTTGGTGCTATTTTTGGAGGAATTATTAATCCTTTGTTGTCGGAATGTAATGCAAACATAATTCCCAACATCCTTGTGCTGATTGCCCACGTGTTCTGCCAAGCATATTGTTCTTCTCCTTTTTCATCTTTGAATTGGATATTATATGCTTTTGAGAAGTTTTGTCCGTCGTGATGGAAATCAGGCCCTTGAACTACTTTTCCATTTGGAAGATAACATTCCAAGGTTATTGTGTATTCTGCTCCAGCAAATTTTTCCTTGTCTGTTTTTTTGCCAATTAGATTTGGAATTGCCATATACTCTTCTAATATTTTTTTGTATATGTTTATAATTGGCATTGCTTCTTTTTCAGCTTCTCTTTTTGTTGCAAATACTGTATGCCCCTCGTTCCATAAAAACTCTCTTGTTCTTAGAAAAGGAATTGGATTTTTAAATTCCCATCTGATTACATTGTTCCATTGATTGTATTTTAGAGGTAAATCTCTCCAGGACCTTATCCATTTTGAGTAAGAAGGATACATTATTGCTTCAGATGTTGGTCTTAT
>CAZHRM010000021.1:0-9395 GCA_964534855.1 Candidatus Woesearchaeota archaeon | reverse complement strand
AGGAGAATTCTTGATAAAATCTTACGCTAGTTCAAGTATTACTAGTAAGATAGCACTACTTGTTGCTGGTTATGACGCTGCAGACACTGTAAATGCTGCTACATATCTAAGAACCAAAACAGTTGACACAAGCAAGGAATACAAAGGAACTTCATCAACAAGTGCGGAACTTGTTACAACAGAAGCATAAATCCAAAAAACAAAATTTATTTTTTTCTTTTTCTTTCTTTTTTTTAATTTCTGGCGAGAGCTAGGTTAAAGTAAAGTTTTTATATCTATGTTGATGAATTATTTTATGAGAAAAATAATTTCAAAGCATGAAGAAGGCAGAAAAAGAAAGAGAAACCAGTTAATTGTTGGAGGTGTTCTTATATTCATTATGTTTTTTAGTGTTTTGGGGTACTCCTTTAGAGGAGGAGATGAGAATACAAAAAAAATAAATTACAATGGATTTGAATTTATAAATCAAAATGATTTCTGGATTTTAAATACAGAAAATTTCTATTTTGTTTTTAAAAATAATCCCAAACAAGTCGAGGAAATTGGAGGTGATTTAGAGTATTTAGAAAATTATTATGACAAACCACTTTACATTTATTCAGAAAACAGTGAATCAGAAATAGAAATCTACAGGAACCTTTTCTATCAAAACCAGATTGTTCAAAGAATGCAATCTGCCTGTTTAGACGAGAATATAACTAACACCACTTTAGGAGAAAGGATTGTTTTGGAATGTGATGAAAACCTGCCAATTAAAAATTGTGAAGACAATTTTATTATAATAAAAGAAGACAACAACACTAAGATAACGCAAAACAAAAATTGTGTTTTCATTTTTGGACAGCAAGAAAACTTAACAAAAATTACTGATGAATTTTTGTTTAAAATATTGGGTATAAGAGAACAACAAGTATTATAAACATAAAAAAAAGAATCATAATTATGAAAAAAAAGAAATCTAACAAAAGTAAGGGCAAAAAATTGGATAAAGATATTAAAGAAATAGAAAGGGACATAAAAAAACAAACTAAAAAAGAAAACAGGCAATTAAGAAACATACTTATTTGTCTTGGAGTTTTCATTCTTATTTTCATGTTAATTATCTTGTTTATTAATTCTCTATCACATTTTGAGTATCGGGAAATAAAGTTTGATGTTGTGAAAGAAGGAGATATAATTTTTTACAAAACAAGTATTCCTGTAATTTATCAGGGAGAAGAAATTCCCTACAATATTTATTTAAGAAAGGACCCTAGAAAATTAGATGTTCCTGTAGATAATGAAATTAATTTTAAAGAGAATATGGTAATCAATATGACAGGGGATTTTAATTGTAATGGAGATGGTATAATTGCTATTGCAAATTTAGTAAAACTTTCTGGACTGATGGATATAAAGGTTATAAAAGACCCAAACGCAAGTTGTGACTCAGAAGGAAGATACATGTTTGTTCAAATACAAGAAGGAAATGAGACAAGCATAGAACAATTTGGTCCTGCTTGTTATAATCTAAATGTTAACAACTGCGAAATTTTAGAAGTCACAGAACAACTGATGCTAGAAATTTTTGTCAGATTTAATGAGATAAATAATTAAAAAATTTATTTTTGATTTTTTCTATTCCATAGAATATAAATTATCACAATTATTAGAGAGAGTAATAAAACAATTAGAGTTGTAATACTAAAGTTCCCATTGAGCCACGAATAATTATCTCCAAGAAAATATCCGATGTAAATAAGAATTGCTGTCCATAATCCTGCGCCTAAATTAGTAAACAGGCAGAATTTAAAGAGATTCATTTTTGAGAATCCTGCGGGAAGGGATATTAATTGCCGGACTATGGGAATGAGTCTCCCGACGAAAGTTGTTATTTCTCCATGTTTCTTGAAATAATCGTCAGTTTTTTTCACCCTTGAATTATTTATGAAAAGAAACTTTCCGTATTTTGAAATTAAAAAATTAACAGTTGTTCTTCCAAGATATAAAGCTAAAAAAAAGTTGATTAAAGCTCCTACAAAACTCCCCAACAAACCTGCAAGAAAAACAAAAATAAAAACCATTTCTCCTTTTGCAACTAAGGCTCCTGCAGGAATTAAAATAATCTCGCTTGGAAAAGGAAAAAAAGAACTCTCAAGAATCATACCAATAAAAATTCCAAAATATCCCATCTCTCTTATGATAGATAACAAGATTTCTACAAGCTGGTGAAATAACCCTATTAACATTTTTTGGATTTAGATTTTTTTAGGTAAGAGTAATCGTATAAAAATTTTATATCTGAATAAAAAGGTATTTCCTTTATATTAAATAATTTTACTTCTGCAATCCAGATTCCCATGACAAAGACAACACTTCCAACATACCAAAACAACCTGTGAGTTATATCAAACAGAGAGGAGCCTGAAATAAACATTAAACTTAATAAAAATATTCTCAGAACATTTATGATTAAAAGAAATGTAAAAGATAGGAGCATCATTTTAAACCTCTTTTGAAATTTTATTTTTGGCATCGACAAATTTAAAATTAATAATAAATAATAAGCAGAGCCAGCAATACATGCTCCTATAAGTTCTATTGGAAAACAGTTCTCAATAAGAATTGTATTTCCTATTAGTGAAGAGTCAAAAAACAAATTTAGCAAAAAATAAACAGGATAAATAGTAAGAGGAGTGAATATAAAATAAAAAAGCCAAAGATTTGGTAGAGCAATTATAATTAAAATTATATATCTTATTAAGATATCTATAACTTGCTTGTAAGTTTTATTCATAAAAATATAAAACAGAAATCTATTTAAGTATTTTAAGGTTTGTTAATTTATGAAAAAGAAATTGATAATTAACTCAATCCATATACTATTTTTAATTTTTCAACACAGTCCTTAAATGAAGGATAAAAGGTATCTAAATCATGTTTTTCTGTTTTAGCAATTAATCTTGGAAGTTCTTCAATAGCTTTATTATAACCTTCGTATACACCATGCTTCTTTGCATGAATAAAAGCACTACTTTCTTCTTCATAATACCTAAGTTTATGATACAATTCACAAACTCCTTCTAAAGAAATGTTTCCTTTTACAAAAAAGGCATCTGTTATTGGCATTTTATTAAATCGATATTTTATCTAAGAAAATTTAATAATTTAAAACTTACTTCTTATTTTTCTGAGGCATTTTGTTTTCAAGAATAGATACTTTTCCATAAGGCCTTCCAACAATAATATCTTGATCTCCATCTCCATCAAGATCCGCAGTTGTAACAAAACATGACGATAAACTCCTCCCCCCGTCACGAGAATTATAGATTTCTCCAAAACTCCTAAAATCCATACTTATTTACTTTATCATCTTTAGCAAGATTATAACTGGGAAATAACAATGAAACTCCTAAAAGAGGAACAATAACTCCTAAAGTTTTTATTAATGAATTCATTTTTTTACTTCCTCATTACTTTTACTGCAACAACTATAATAATTATTACTAAAATTAGATTTAGTGCTCCAATTAACCATAAATACCAATTACTTCCTGATATCACATCTCCAAAGTCAAATCCTGATTTTTCAATTGAAACTGAAACTGGCTGTATGATTTCTTCTCCATCAGTTGGTGTTAATATTATTTCAAACATTTTTTCACCTGAAACATCCTTATTTACATTGAGTGTTATTAAAACATCTCTTGATTCTCCCGCATTCAAGATAACTGTGCTTTGTCCCAGATTAGCAGAAGATGCCCAATCACTGTACCTTGTTGCACTTATTCCATAAGTAGCCAATTTACTTCCTGTATTAATTATTGTTGCTTTAACTACCAACTCTTGTCCTGCTTTTCCTCCAGATTCCAAACTTGCTGAAATTAGTGCTTGTGCTTCCCCTCCAGCCCCACAATTTCCCTCTACCTTAAAAGGGACATTAAATATAGATTCATCGTCATCATAATCATTTTTATAAACATCATTATCTTCGTCATAAACAGTGAATTTTAAAGAGTATGTTTTTTCCCCTGCATCTGAAGGAATTTTTATTGATATATCTAATTTTCCATTTTCAAAAGCATCTATGTTTCCTATTTCAACTTCTTCTGATAACCCCAACTCTTTGTTGTAAATTTCTACCGAAACATCATCCTGGTCACGGTCTCCTATGTTCCAGACATCTGCTGTAATTGTAACAGTTTGACTACACTGAACTGTTTCCGGAATCTGAATATTGTTAAGAATTACAAAATCTCTTTCTATAACCATTTCTGTATCCTGAGAATCATAAGCACAAAAGTCTTTTCCATCATCAGGAGAGTCGCTGTCATCAACAACCCCGTCACTTAGATAAGCATAAAACTTGTAATGGCTTCCGTCATCAAGTTGATCAAGGTCTCTGTCCATATCATCATCTATTGTAAAGCTAATTGTTATTGTTTCTGTGTCCCCGTGGTCAAGCTTGAAATCTTTTTCAGAGTCCGGCTCAATTACCCATTCGTCTGCATCTGTATCCCAAACTCCCCATGAAACTTCTACATTTTCAGTGTCATAATCCCCATAATTTTTTACCCCAATTTCTGCCTCAATGGTTTCGAATGGGAACCAGCTTTCATCATCTCCAAAAGTCATTGAACTTCCAAAAGAGCCTACAGAAATTCCGTTGTTTGTAAGGTCTATTTTCTTTATTCTAACATCTGTATCTGAAGAAGGCATTCCTAATGAAACGCAATCCTGAATTTCTTCCGGGTCTTCAGTTGTTGATTCTATTGCTCCCTCAATAATTAAATTTTTAACTCTGAATTCATTTGTATCTGTATTAAAATTATAACCAAACCATCTAAGAGTAAGTGTTTCTCCTGAACTTACTTGGATATTAAGACTAGAATTTGAAGAAATTGCTTCTGTACTACTAACATCATCTTTTGTTACCAATATTGTTGGAGAACCAAAACTTGTTTGTTTAGAATATTGAGCTTCAAAACTTGCTGGACCTATAATAGAAGCACTATAATCAAAATTAATATCTGTGATTGTTAAAGTATAATCCGATTGTGGAGAAATTGTTACCCCAAAATATTTTGATGCATCTAATGTATTAGTTAATTCCCAATCTTCTGCATTAGCACCATTAACGCCAAATGCATTAAATATAACACCACTTGAAGTAAATGTCCCTGCATTAATGTTTGAATTAACATTTGAAGCAGAACCATCTAAAGTTAAAGCCCACTCAGACATTACTGCTGCACTAGCAAAACTAACAAGCATTACCAACGCTAAAATGCTCAAAATCAATGAACTAAATATTTTTGATTTCATTTTAATGTCATTTTAGAGTTACTATGGTTTATAAAGATTTGTATTTTTCAAAATATAGGTTGAATTAACAAAAAAGGTTTTTATGATTTAAACATATCTCTCAAAAAGAAAGAAATATATGCAGAAATACAGAAAAATTAATCTTTTCCTTCTCTTAACCTCATTAATTCTTTTTCATCCTCAATAATCTTTCTTTTTGCTTCTTTTATTTTATCTTCGTTTTTAATTTTCTTTATTTCTTCTTGGGCTTCTTTTATTTTTCTCTCAGCATCTTCTATAAGCTCTTTATCATTTTTCACTTCTTTTTTCTCATCTTGTTTTTTTTCAGGTTTTTGTAATTCTGGTTCTTTCTTTTTCTTTTTTAATATTTTAATACACATAAATCCTACTAATGATAAAACAAGTATTCCTATACCATAATAAGCTACTCTTTTCGGCAAAGATTCTCCTTCCCAAAAAATTACAGAACCTGTTAATTTAGAGTCTTCTTCCTGCTCATTCTCTTCCACTTCGCTGACTGTTAAGTTTTCCTCTAAAGTTTCATTTATTATTGTAGAATTTTCTTCTAAAGAAGTTTCATTCACTGGTGTCTCAATAAACTCAAACCACTCTGGAGCTAATTCAATATATATCGGCTCTCCAGAAACATAATCTTCTTCGAATTTTTTAGAAATAACTTTTTCATTATTCTTTTTCACAAATAATATCAAACCAAATCTAGATTTATCAGAAGAAAAAATAAAAGATATGTCTCCATATTCATCAGAATTATTTATAAAACGCTTCAATACAGTAGAACTACTAGATGTAGAATCTAAAACAGTCAATAGTACTTCATGATTCGGCAATGTTTTAATCTTAATTTCAGTATCAACTGCACTAACTATTTGCGCTAAAAAAATAAATACTAATAAACTAAAAATTAATTTTTTCTCCATCTTTTTATAATATAAAGTTATAATCAATTTATAAATTTATTGAGTGTAGATAATATAATATAAAAAAACAAGAAATCAATTATAATTTAAAACGTTCATGTGTCTTATAATCAAATTTTTGGGGAGTAAATATAAAATATCCTACATCAACAAATTCAGGTTTACTTTCTCCCAAAGGTCTACTCTTTTTGAAATAATTCAATAATTCATTTATCTCTTCTGGAAATCTGCTTTCTAAAAAACGATTTGTTGTTATATAAGCGCCCCCAAGGCGAACGGAGTTGAATATTGTTTTGATTTGCATAATTAACAATTTGATTAGCACCCTCAAAAAAAGATTGATTTGGTTGTCCTGCTAAAATTCCTGTATTTTGATTCAATAACCATTCTATATAATTAATTGATACATCCTTAGGTAGAGGTAAATTGGCATGAACTATTTTGGACAGGCCCTCTAATGTGCTATTCTCTGGAGAAAAATCGTTTTGAACTTGAAAATCAGATATTGTTGTATGCGCATTTGTTCTATCATAAACTATTGCCGGTACAATTTTAGAAACTTGGTGGGAGAATTCACCCAAGGCATCAATTACTTTATTAGGATAGCGATAAGCTATAAGATACCCTCCTTGTTGTTTAGGGATCTTAGGTACTAATCCTTCTTTCTGTAAGGAAGTTACGTCTCTAAATTTCTCATAGATACTCTCTTGTTTTGTTAGGAACTCTTCAAAATCCATAATTAATGATACTACTTAACAGTTTATAAAAATTTGTATTTTTTAAAACATCTATAACATAACAAAAAATCAAAGTTTTACAAAACATTTATATATTTTAAAATTCTTAATTTATTAACGATAAACGAGGGGAAATAAAAATGGTGATAAAATCCAAGGAAAATTCTATTGGAGCGTGGGCATTTCTAATTGGAGTTATTCTTGCAGTTATTATTGGGATAAGCACCTCATCTTTACTTCCATTATCTTCACTAACAAAATATAGTGCCCAGATTTATGCTATATTGGTTCTTCTTGGTTTATTTGTTGGATTCTCAATAAATGTTACTGGAAAAGATTCCCAAACCTTTTTAATTACAGGAGCCATTTTAGTAATTGTCAGTAAATTTGGAATGGAAAGTGTCACAGGCTCTTTGATTGGAATTGGTGTAGGTGATTTAGTCTCATCAACATTTGCTGCATTATTAGCATTATTTGTCCCTGCAACAATAATTGTGGCTCTAAAAACAGTTTTTGGTATTGCTAAAATTTGAGATCAGAAAATCTATTTAAAAAAATAATCAGGGTTAATTCCTAAACAGTACATTAGGGGTGGACTAATTAATTTTTCAATTAGTTCAGTTACCCTTAGCCTATTTCCAACTAAAATATTAAAAGTTTTAGCAATATCTATATCTCTTTTAGTTACAATTTCATTAGGCATCTTATGAGTTCCATCGCTGCAATAATTTTTGTCCTTCCAATTGCAGAATTCACAAAGAGAGTCATTTTTATCTATGATCAAAACTAAATTTTTTTACTAGAAAGTATTTTTGAAAAATAATTAACTTGAATAGGCTCTTGATTTTTTCCAAATAAATATAACCTAAAATTTTGTAAATGATGCCCTCTTAAAGAGTATTCTTTATTCTTCCACATTTTCTATTCTTTTTATATTGATTATCCTGCTACTTTCCATATCCAATCTTGGGCAGGCTGTATTTACCCAAGAATCTAGCCCAAAGTTCTCAAATTCGTTTACATCTATATTATTAGAAATGAACAAATAGGACTTTTTGTTTTTTATCTTATTCTTTGTTTCTAAAGCCTTTTTCAGATTTTGTTGTCCTGGTTTTGTTGAAATCAAAATTCCTATTTTATCTGCATTAAGGAATTTTAAATAAGATGCTTTTTGTTTTTTTTCCAGAATTTCTATGTCTTGCTCAGAAATTTTTGTTAGTCTGTTCTTATATAATATATAAATAGGTAGTTTAGTTTGAAGTGCTAAAGAAATTCCATGAAATTTCCCGTCTGTAATCAATAGAACTGCTTGTGTCCCTTTAGAAAAATTTGGCTTGCTGCAACCCAAAACCTGAACAAAAGAGGTTATCCCATGACTTTTAGATAAAAAATTTTTTATTTTAAGAGCAATGTCTTCATATTGTATTGAATAAGCAACAGCTATTTTTTTAGGTAGTTTTTTTGATATTTTTGAAATTTCATATTTGTCTATTTCTGATTTCAATTTTGCAGGTATGAATAGGGCTTTCATATTGAAAGAAATAATAAAGAAGTTTTAAATATTTGCTCGCTCGTGAACTCGTGAGGATTTATAGGAGTGATTAATAAAAAGCATATTTTAATTCAAAAGAGTATCTATCTAACATTGTAGTGAAAATTTTGTCAGATTTTTCTCTTCGCATATCATCATACTCCCTATATTCTTCTTCAAAATATTCATCAGACCCATAAACTTGATCAGAAATATCTCCTTTTTCTTCAATTCTATCTAATTCACTCATTTTAAGATTAATATTTAATCAAATCTGCTCTTTTCTTCTTTTGGTTTTACAGTTTCTTTGTGAATCTTTGCAAAAGAAGGAGTTACAATAACCATGTTTTCTCCAAATCCTGCAATGCTTCCCTCAAGAGCATCTGTTGTTTTTTTGATTTTTGAGACTGCTCTCTTTAATTCAATAGAATCCTTTTGTCTCAAAATTTTTATATCAATTATAGCAATAGTATAACCTTCTCTTAAAGCATTGAGAATTTCAGTAACATCCTCATATTGTTTTAAAACAAAAAGTTTTACAAGAACTTTGTTTTCTTTTTCTTCACGCTCTAAATCAATTTCCAAATATTCGTCGTCAGTAGCTTCACTGCCAATTGAATTTGAGAGAAGCTTTTTTATTTTATTTAAAACCATAATTACCTTACATATAAGATATTTATAAAGATTTCGTAATTATTTTGTATATTTTATTTTTTAGCTGATTTCATTATCTCTTCTCGCATAGAATCTAATTGTTCCATAAAAGAAGTCTCTTGTTTCTCAATTGCCTTTATCCTTAACTCAAGAATTTTTTCTTTATCTGAAAGCTCTTGTTTTATTTTGGGCTTGTCTGTTTTAATCATCAACTGTCCGACAATTTTGAAA
>CAZHRM010000020.1:0-11695 GCA_964534855.1 Candidatus Woesearchaeota archaeon | reverse complement strand
TATCTACAACATCATGCTGAACAGGAAAATAATGTGATAAAACATTGCCTACTTCGAGAATTTGATTTTTTTTATAGCCCTCCATTAATCCCAAAATAATTGGTATTTCAATAGTTCTCTCATTTTTCCATGCTTTATTATACCAACCCAAAAAGCATTTATGCTTTTTGCCATTAAATTCAAAATATCTATTTGACTTAAACATGTAATAATAAGGATATAAAATTAAATAATCTTTTATTATATCAATTATATTTTTCATTCTCGCAATATTTTCACAATTCTTTTATTCATTCCTTTTTCTCCATATGGATTTTTGAATTTTGGAATCTTTATCTTATTATTTTCTATTTTTTTTATTATATCCTTTGCATAATCAACATCAAGTTTCGTCAAAAAATTAATTCCTGTTGATAAGCCTTCCTGCCTCTCTGTTTTATTTCTAACTAAAATACAAGGTTTTTTAAAAACAAGGCTTTCTTCTTGAATACTTCCTCCGTCGGTAACAAGATATTTGCAATTAGCGAGCAAAAATATGAAGTTAAAATAATTTACTAAAGGAGTTATTTTTATGTTCTTTATTTCTTTCGCTTTTTCCATTAGATTATATTTTTTTAAATAATATTCTGTATTGTCATGTAGTGGCCATATTGCTTTAATCTTTATGTTTCTTAAAATTTCTATTATTGCTTCCATTCTTTTTTTACTGTTTAGATTTTCATGCCTGTGTAGATTGATAAGGGCATATTCATAATTGAGTTTTTTGTATTTTTTTCTTGCATTATCATAAGTAATTAAAGCAGAGTTAACTATTGTGTTTCCTGTTTTAATTATTTTTTTATTTTTTTGATATTTCTCCAAATTTCTCTCTGTTAAATCAGAAACAGCTAAGAGCAAATCAGAAAATTTATCACAAATTTTTCTTGAAATTTCTTCTGGAAACGGCTCAAATAAGGAGCCACTTCTTAAACCAGCTTCTAGATGAACATTTTTCCATGCTCTTTTTGGATTCAATATTTTACTCGACGCTATAGATGCAGCAGCAGTGCTCATAGTATCTCCATGATAAACAACATATTCTGGCTTGATTTTTCTTATTGATTTTCTTATTTTTGGAATTATTAAAAAAAACCATAAAAAAGAAATCCTATTTATTTTAGACCAAAATTTTGTGCTAATCTCCGGTTCTTTGCTTAAAATAAAATCTGGCTTTTTAATGTTGAATTCTTCGCAGGCTTTTCCAAGGGCATGCTGTCCTGTGTGAATAAAAAAATATTCTTTGTTTTGTTTTTGCAATTCCAACATTATTGGCATGCATTTTATAAGTTCAGCCTTTGTTCCTATTACAATAGCAATTCTTGAATCTAATTTTTCGTTTTTCATTTTACAAATATCAAATTATCAAATTCAGCATACTCCCCACTTTCCCTAAGAAATTCTTCTCTTGCGATAATATTAGACGGATAATCTACTTTCCATATTTTTATTGGTCCCCTAACTCCATTAAAATAAACAAAATCTCCCAGATTAGCACCTTGCGCCCTCAAATAATCTATACTTGGATCAGGTTCTGCGTGAACTAATTCCAAAGTTTCATAATTTTTAAGTGCATCATCCAATAAATAAAGTTGGCTAAGCAAGCTCTTTGAAACTTTTGGAGATAAGTACATCACTGCCCCTAAATCATCTATCTGTAGCCCTTGGTTAGACCGATAAATTCTTGGAATTATTTTTATAGTTGCTTCTAATCCTCCTTCAAAATCCATAAATTGTCCATTATAATAAACATATCTTAAAGGAATGTTAGTTTGTTTATTATTATAGAAAAAAGCTGCTTCTGGCTGTTTTAATGAAATTGTTTCTTCGGTCTTAGTTACTTCTAAAATAATGCCAATAATTGCTGCCTTATTTTTTGGCAAGAATATAGACTGGTTATCTAATTTATAAATAATGTCTTCATCAACTCCAAATCCTCCATTATAAATAATTATCATTCCGCTAGAGGTTTCCTTTGTTTGTGTTGGGTCAGATTGCATGGTTGGAATCATTGAAATTCTATCATCTCCTATTTCATCACCTCCTATTTTACTATAAGCAGGATATTTTCCTATATCACTAGGGTCAATTAATAAATAAGAAACATTGTGTGCTTTCATAAAACTCAAAGCAGTTTCAGGTTCTGGAGTTGTTAAAACATATCTTCCTATTAGATGGTCCCAAAAACCATTAGAATGCCCACCGTCAGTTACAGTTGGTCTTTCTCCAAGATATTGAACCCAGTAACCATAGTCCCACCAATGAACAAAAATTCCTCCTTGTTCAGTATTGTTTCTTACCCAATCCATTGATTTTTGCCATTGGATATTTGCAGAAGGTCCTGTATATTTTGCTTGCTGAATTGTAGAGTTTGTAAAGTTATAAAAACTAAATATTAATCCAATAATTGATAAGATTAAAACAATAAATAAAATCATTCTTAAAAGTTCATCCTTACTTTTTTTTGTATATTCAAATAACTTAACAATAAAATAACCAACCATAAAACAAACAAAAGGAGTGATAACAAAGAAGATCCTTACCGCTCCTCTTCCTGCAATTAACATGAAGAACAACCAAGAAGCAATTAATATTAATTCATTTTTAATTTTAATTCTATCATTAAAAAAAAGCCAAATAAAATAACTTGCAAATAAAATCAAACTTCCAAAATAAACAAACTTGCTCATGAAATTCGTTCCATTCAATAAGGAACTCGAAGAAATTCTGCTAAATAAAACTCCAGAAACCATGATTGTCCAAAAAAAAGAAAATAAAAATTTATTCTTCTTTTTACCAATGCCTTTTGAAATATTAACTCCAACAAAGACCATTCCTATATAAAACAACCAGAAAAAGATTTTACCAATTTGGTTTATCCAGTCCATAAGATAAGGCTGTGCATTTTCTGCAACAGTCAACCCAATTCTTTCAGCTCCAAAAGGGTGTAAAAATCTATTTATTATTCCTGACAAAAAAGAAAATATTCCATCCATAAAAAATGCAAGAAAAACAAACCCAATAATCATGGTTATCAAAGAACTTAACAAGATTCTATATTTTTCTAATTTTCTGGGAATTATTTTACTTTTCAAGATTAAAATATAATCAATAACCAAAAATAGGAGAACCCCTCCTGTAAGAATGCTGCTTGATCCAACTGCTATAGTATTTATTGTTGAAGAAAAACTATATCCATAAATTTTAGTAAAAAGTATTGTAAATACAAACCAAATACAATAGAAAATTAAATAATTTAATAATTTTCTGATTTTTTCATTTTCTAAATTTTGGGATTTAATTGACCAGATTAAAAAGAAACTGAGAGGGACAATCACAAATATGAACTTCGCAACACCTCCCCAGCTTGCTATTGTAAATGTAGAAGTAAGTGCAACGAGCAATCCAAGACCAATTATTTTTAAATAACTTTTTTTATCATTTTTTCCTAAAAATTTCAATGCTAAAGCATAAGTTAGCATGACTAAAAAAAAGCTAAACATACCTATTGCTTCGTGATCTGAAAAACCGGCCAATGTTCTATATAAGTATGTAGGCAGAACTGTAAGAAAAGCGCTGCTTATCAATGCAATGGTTTTGGATTTTGTTAAAACAAGTATTAAAAAGAAAAAAGCAAGTAGTCCTAAAGCAAAAAAAATGACAGGAGAAATAACATCAATAAATTGTATTGTAACGTCGCTGTTAAATGTATTTGCTATTTTGTATAGTGAAGCAACTATTTGTGGTAAAATTTCATTGGCAAATCCTGTATTTAAAGAGGGATATCTCATAGAATCTACTTCTGGTAGGCCTCCTTGTTCAATAATTGTCTCTGCAATTCTTAGAAAATAAAAGGGGTCTAATGCAAGGGGAATGTATTTTCCCGTGGTAGAATCCTTTAGTAATGGCAGATTTTGTAATCTTATCCAGGTGCCACCAATCAAAAGGAATAATAATAGAATTATAATTATCAAATTGATAATTCTCTTTTGTTTAAGGAAATTAAATGCCTTATTCAATCCCTTTTTTATATTGTCTTTTTTGATATTTAATTCATCCATTTTATTCAAGAATCGAAAGCGAATCTTATTTTAAAAACTTTAGTTTACAAGATTAAAAACCCAAAAAGTATGAAGAGAGTTTGTATTATGAATATTAAGTAAACAACATCTTTTTCATAAACTTTTGTTTTTAATTTTTTCAAAATAAAAAGAGATAAGTGTGTTAATCCATAAATTTTTTCATAGGGCATTTCCAGGCTTCCGTCTGGATTTGGCTTGGCAAATGATGCTTTTTCTAATCTCCCTCTAATTTTCAAAACCATCTCAAGAATGTAAGGAATAAAGACAAATGCAGCAATTTTTTCAAAATTTCCTAAAATAGCCATGATGGCAATTAATGCTCCTACAGTCCAGGTAAGAGAATCTCCTGGAAAAACTTTTGCAGGATATTTATTATAAAAATAAAAACCCACTAATGCAGAAACCATTATTAAACCAATCAAAGCCAGCCATGCAGAGCCTGTTTTATAAGCTACAAAAGATAAAAATGTTAAAATCAGGATACCCTGTCCTGCTTCTAGCCCATTAAAACCAGCTAAAAAATTATAGGAAATAGCAGCACCTGCAATTCCAATAGGGATCAATATTACTGGATATAAGATTCCTAAATTTATTACTCCAATAAAAGGAAAATTCATTGAGGAGCTTCCAGCATTAATAACAACTAATGGAATTGAGGCAGTAAATGCAAGTAATATCCTCCACCTCCTTGATAATCCCTCATTTCTCCAGCCAAACAAATCATCAATAAGTCCTGTGACAGCGAAAATTAATATGCTGCTTAACAAGGCAAAGATACTTGTGTTTATTGTTGAAGAGTTTATTAAAAACGTTCTAATAAATATATAATATAAGACCCCTAAAATAAAAGCCATCACAACCACGATTCCTCCAGAAGAAGCAACATTTTTTGGATGTCCATATTTATTCATGTCTTCCCACAAAAGTCCTAATTGTCTCGTTTTTCTAATCCAGATAGGCAAAAATAACAGGGTTATTAAAAAACTAATCATAACTGAAAATAATAATATAATATTCATGCTCAACCGAGAAAATAACCTTATATAAAGATTTCTTTACTAAATGACTAATTATTTAAATAAAATAGGAGTAAAATAAACTTCAATTGCTGCCGCGATTATTAAAATAAGTATTGCAATAAAAAGTAGAATGATTGTATTTTCTAGCACTCTTAGGAATCTCCTGTTTCTTATTCCATTTTTAATCACCCCCACCCCAAATATGCCCCCTGCCAGAGCTGTGACAAAATAGGCAGCGATTTCTGGAAAACCATGAATCATGTATCTTCCAATTCCAATGGGAATTTCAGTTATTTGATATTTTGTGAATATTCCAATTGCTGCGGCGATGACACTCGCGTTCCATGCTAGAACAAATATTGCACCTGCTCCAAAAATCAGGGAGAAAATCAGGGTGAAAATCATTACATAAACATTGTTTTCTATGATTGACAAGAACCGCATCTCTTTTGTTGCTGCTCCTGTGGAAGTTATCTTTTGAGTGAAGTCATATTTTGCAACACAATCTTCTATATTTCCTGGACTGTTTATCATGCAGTATGTTTCTACCTGTGCATTGAATAAATTTGAATTTTGCAGAATTATGTACCAAAAAGCAAATGCAATAATAAATCCTAGGAAAAGCCACAAAAAAGCACGAATAGCGTCGCTGTGAGCTTTCCAAACTCCAAAAAATCCCTCTACTTGCTCATCTTCTTCCTCTTCTTGTTTTATCAGATAATACATAAAAGGCAGGGAAAACATGACACAAAATGTTACAACAATCATTCCAGAATATTCAGACAAAACAGCGTCACCAGAAAAAAACCAGTGCACGAGCAAAAGCGAGAGCGAGCCATAAATCAAGCCAATAAAAAGCATTTTCCACGTCCCTTTTTCAACTCTTTTTGGATTAATAATTGATTCTAACATACTTCTAATAAAAAAAGAGAATTTTTAAACTTTCTTAAATTAGTTAAGTTGTAAAATGAACAAAAAAAAGAGATTTGCTCAGATAGCTAAGGATATAAAGAGTGTTAAAATTCAGGGAGCGAGAAATATTGCTAAAAAAGCTCTTTATGCTTATTCTTTGATTCCTACAAAATCGTCGAAGAAAAAACTTCTGGGTTTGAGGCCAACAGAGCCCATGCTGGAAAAAGTTTTGAATATGCTGGAGAAAAAACCTTACAGAGAAATTCTAAAACACTTTGAGCAAGCACAGGATAAGATAAACAAGAAAGTGTTTAAGCTGATTAAAAATAACGACATGATTTTTACGCACTGTCATTCTACCAATGTTGTTGATGCTTTGATTTATGCTAGAAAGCATAAGAAAAAGTTTGAAGTTTATAACACAGAGACGCGCCCCTTGTTTCAGGGAAGAAAAACAGCGAGCCAGTTGAGAAGAGCTGGAATAAAAGTTACAATGTTTGTGGATTCTGCATTGGGTGTTGCACTTTCAAAAGAACAGGGCACAAAAAAAGTCGACAAAGTTTTTCTTGGGGCTGATGCATTATTGAAAAAAGGCATAATCAATAAAATAGGAAGCGAAGTGGTTGCTAAAATTGCAAGGAGTGAAAAAATTCCTGTTTATATTATTGCCGATTCCTGGAAATTCACAAAGAAGAAAGTTCTAATAGAGCAGAGGAAATTAAACGAGGTTTGGAATACTGCTCCAAAAAACATCAGGCTAAAAAATCCTGCTTTCGAGTTTGTTGATAAAAAGTATATTACTAAGGTGATTACTGAAAAATAAAATGAAAATCAAATATAAAGTTTTAATAATCTGTTTGGTAATTGTTTATTCGATTGCATTTATAGGTTCTTTGTTCACATCTGGAAATACAGATTCTGAATGGTATATTAGCAATAAGCCGTCTATTACACCCCCAAATTATTTTTTTCCAATCGCCTGGAATATTTTATTTTTCTTGATTGCACTTTCGCTTTATTTTGTGTGGATAAAATCAAAAAAGAAACAAAAACCAAACATCGCAACTATCTTTGGGATAAATCTAATTTTAAATGTCCTTTGGAGTTTTTTATTCTTCAAACTCCAGCAGCCTTTTTGGGCTTTTGTCGATTTAATAGCACTTTGGATTTCAATTTGTGGAATGGTCTACATAGCACACCATATTGACAAAAAATCAGGGTGGTTGTTAGTACCTTATCTGCTTTGGGTGAGTTTCGCTGGAATTTTGAATTATCTCTGGATGATTTAAGAAGTTTATATCCCCAATCTTTTTCCTCTTGGAATTTCTTTTTCTTTTGAAGAATATTTTGGATTTTCATAAATAACTTCATCTCTATCAAATTGATGATCGCCATTCAAATCTTTTACAACTTTTACAAGGTCATATATTAATTCATTTTGTTTTGATATTTTTGTAATTGTGTAAACCATTCTTAAATCAAAACCCCCATCTCCATCAGTGTCATAGTTAAAAGCAATATGAGGTAGTGCATATTCTATGATTATGGCATTTTCAAAAGGATGCTTGAACTCAGAATTATGAATAATGGGCTCATTCTTGTTCAGATTGGAATAACCAAATAGGGTAATCATCCCTGCAAGTCCTAGTGCTTTTAGTTTGTTATTCATTTTTATTTAATCTTTAAGGGGTTTTTAAGAATTGTTGTGGGGGAGATTTTTTTGGGAATCAATACCTTAGAATATCCTTTTTCAAGAATTCGTAGACCATAAAGATAAAAACAAGTACTGCAAATGTGTATCCCCAAACACCTTTAACAGCGAAGATTAGAATGAGTATGAAAACAATGCCCCATATATTTTCTTCTTGGAAGGATTCCCAATAGAATTTAACTAACTGCCATTTTCTATCTTTACGCTTTTTAAGTAATTGTCTTAATCTTCTCTTAAAGAGAAAATTAATAATCCCCAGATTTTCTGGATATAGATAAATACAAGGGATGTTATTAAGGTTGTATACACTCTTTTTTTCAAGGTATCTTTCTTTATCTCCCTTGCTAACATTCCATCTTCCAAAAAATTCTAAGAAAACTTTATATTTGGGAAGATAAAAATCTGCAATTCTTTTTGGTGCTGTATCTCCTTTTAAGTTTTTTAATTCAACTTCTGTTTTGTAATCTATACCTTTTTCTTTAAAGAACTCTCCAATTAATTCTTCTCCTTCGCTAAATTCATTTTTCTTTTTTTGTAAAAAATTCATTTTCTCCTCAACTTTATCTCTCCTTTTTTTGCTTCCTTATAACATCCCCACCAATAATCATATATATTATTCCTAAACCAATAAAAGCCACACCCAACCCCCTATTCACAGCTGATAAAAAAACAACACCAACACCTGTAAAACAAAATCCTAATGGAAAAAACGGCTTAAGATTTTTCTTTTTCATCTTCTTCTCACTTCTTCTTCCTTAAAAAATATTTCAAAAAAGCCATGACAATAAATCCCACACCTAAACCTATCAATACACCTATAGAAACATTGCCATAAAACATACCGAAACCCATTCCAAGGAAAAGACATCCAACAAAGCCAAGTCCAGGAATATTATCCTCTTTCTTTTTGAATTTTTTTACTTTTTTCATATCTAATTAATTAATAATAGGTTTTTAATGTTTTCTTCTCAAACAACCACAGCCTTAACAATCACAACCTCTTCGAGAGGTTTATCCTGGGAATTTTTTTCTACTTTTGCAATTGCATCAACAACATTCATCCCCCCAACCACCTTTCCAAAAACAGGATGCTTGTTGTCGAGAAAATTATTATCCACGAGATTTATGAAAAACTGGCTTCCGCCTGTATTTGGCCCTGCATTTGCCATTGAAATTGTTCCACGATTATTCTTATCCAAATCAGTTCCTGTGAATTCATCTTTTATTGTATATCCTGGTCCTCCCATTCCTGTTCCTTGTGGATCTCCTCCCTGAATCATAAATTCATCAATAACCCTGTGAAAAATAACTCCGTCGTAAAAACCTTCCTTGACAAGCTTTTCAAAATTTCCAGCAGTTATAGGCATCTCGCTATAAAGTTCAAGAATTATGTCTCCCTTGTTTGTTTCTAATTTTACCTTTGTATTTTCTCCACCCATTTTAACTCCTACAAAAACAACAACCAATAAAACTAATGTAATTATAAAAATTACTAATTTTTTGTTCATATCAATAAAAAAATTTGGAGTTTTTTAACCCTTGCTATTTTTTTCCTCTTTTTCTCTCGCCTCATTAATAATCTTTACTATCTCTTCATTGACTTTTTCCAAATTATCATTCATATCTTCTTTAATATCTTCTAATTTTTTAATTTGCTCAGCGATTATCTTTTTTGTTTCTGGAATTGTTTTTTTCACAAAGTTTTTCCCGCCAACATCCACTGTCAGTTCTTCAGAAAGAAGTTTTGTCTTAGCAAAAATTCCTCTTCCAATTGGCGTAAAGACCTCTTTTCCTTCTGAGCCAATTAACTCATCAAGCCCTAAATTTAATGAGTTCATCTCAATTATTCCCTGCTCTATTGCCTGCAACTGCTGATGAAGCTGTTGAATCTGCTGCTCAAACATGCTCAATTTGAATATAATCTCTTGCTGTTCTCTATCTTCCATGTTTAGAAAAGAAAAAAGGGGTTTTTAAGATTTTTGAATATGCATTTCATCATAAGCGAACGCGTTAGCGCGAGTGAACAAAGTAAGTTACACTACCTTCAGAATTTTTCTAAGAATCATGCTAAAAATCATTGTGCCAATTAAATAAAGCCAAAACCATGTTAAAAATCCAAAAAATTTGGGATTTCCCATAACTGTAAAAAAGTCCATGAACCATCTGAAGAATAAAATTAGGGGTATTCCAGTAAACATGATTGGCCTCATACTAAGTTTCATTGTTTTCGGAATAAATTCAAATTGTTTTTTTTGCAGCTCTATTAATTTTTCCGGATGTTCCCGATATTTTTTCATCTCTTCCTGCAATATTTTTTGCTCTTTTTTCAATTCTCGAAGCGTCTCTTGATCTGTCGCGTATTTCTGCAATAAAGTCATGAACAAAGATATTGTGAAAATAATAAGAATCATTCCATAGGTAACATTCCAATTAAGCAGTGCTCCTGCAGTTGGGTCTAAAATTAAATGAGCAGTATTTTTTATTGCAAGAATCTTGTCCCAAAAAAAAGCAATGACTAATGAAGCGAGCATTACAAAAAAAATTGGTTTGAAGCTTCCCTCTTTTCCTTTGCTATCCATAAAATTTTCTCCTATTTAAAAAAATAAGTAAAATTGGTTTTTAAACCTAACCACCGATAAATTTCCGCATCGCAGGATTCATGTCAACTTGATGTTGCTGCACAATATTCTGATAAAACTGAAACATAATCATAATGACAAGCAATATGGCAGTTCCTGAAACCAAAGCTCCGAGCAAGTCAGTAGTTGCAGCGAGCAATCCTATTGCAGCTCCACCCATAAATGTCAAAGGCATTATATACCTACTGAGAATGCTTTCTAAAATTCTCTCGTCCTGTCTAAATCCAGCAACTTGTAGTCCAGATGATGCAATTTTGTGTGCCTGTGTTTTTGCATCCATTCCAGATGTCTTAACCCAAAATACAGAAAACATTGTACAAAAAAATACAAAGAATAAAATATGTGTTAAACCCTGAAATAAATATCTAAACATAAATCCTCCCCGAATAAATAATTCTAATATATTGGTTGAGCCCATCCAAAATACCAAACCAGAGACAGCCTGCCCTTCTATAAAATGTCCTAAAAAACCAAAGTATGAAGCAAATTTTGCTATTCCAACACAACTTCCTTCTAAACACGGGGCTGCAGCGTTCTCAATCATTCCTCCAAAAAGCTGAATGTTTGCAATTAAAGCAGCAGTTAAAATAACAGGAATCACAGAAGCATAGAAAAATGATAATGGCCACTTAATGCCATAACCCCTAATTCTTCCAAATGAAAGAGGAACTTCAACTTTTAATGACTGTACCCAGACAACTATCAAAAATATTACTGCTGTGGCTAAAATCGCGCCGAGTGCAGAGAAAAATTCTGTGGGATACTTGTTGATTATTGATTGTATTAAAACAAAAACTTTTCCAGCACACGCGGTTTCATCAAAATTGAGCAAACAATTTTCTCCTTGCTGATTTATAAATTGAAAAGCCCGTGTGATTAATCTCCATGAAACTCCTGCTCCTATAAATAAACTAACACCAGAACCAAATCCCCATTTTTGGGTAACACCATCCATATAAAAAATGGCCAGACCTCCGAGTATTAATTGAAATATTAATAATGGTGCAAATCCCGGTGCTGCTTGGAGCCCTTGCATTAAAACATAGACTAATGCTTCAAAAACTATAAAAAAGAAAACTAATAATTTTTGGATTCCACCAAAAAATTTCTTTCCTTCCACAGTTGTAGTATCGATGTTTAATATTCCTGCGCCAGTGAGCAATTGCAAAATAATAGAAGCCATTACAATTGGACCAATGCCCAATGAAATAATGCTTCCAAAATCTGTTCCAAGAATTATAGCAAGATATTCAAATCTTTCTAATGCATTATTTGACAAACCAAAAAGAGGAATAT
>CAZHRM010000019.1:11992-12672 GCA_964534855.1 Candidatus Woesearchaeota archaeon | reverse complement strand
TTTATACATAATATTATGGTTCAAAATCCAGGTACGAGTACGTTTACTAATCGTGGGATAAAAACAACTAGTGCTTATAATATCGGAACCAGATCATATGATATAACAACATCAAATCCACCTCTTTCTAACTATACTAATCAAAATTGGGATGGTTGCATACCTAATTGGTGGGAGCAAGGTATAAAGGATGTGAATAATGCTCAGTTTATTAGTCAGTCTGTTCCTTCTACTATGGCTGCTGGTCAGTATTATGAGGTTTATGTTACCATGAAAAATACAGGGGCTACAACTTGGTCAAAAGCAGACGGTATTAAGCTTGGTTCTCAAAAGCCTCAAGATACTTTGATATGGGGTATTGGAAGGATTGAACTAAGAGAGGGGGAGCATATTGCTCCTTTACAAACAAAAACTTTCACCTTTAACATTAGGGCTCCTTTCACTCCAGTAACTTATGACTTCCAGTGGCGCATGGTTCAGGACCATGTGGAATGGTTCGGCGATTATAGCACAAATTTAAAAATAAAAATTAATCCTACTCCTGCCGAACCTACAGTTGTAAAAAGCGCGCAAACCTCGTTCACAGAACTAAAAAGAAATCAAGAAAATTGCACATCCAGTAGGGCTTTTAGTGATTATTGTAATGTTGCTATTAATAGGTATTGTAAGATTAGAGGTTA
>CAZHRM010000019.1:0-11892 GCA_964534855.1 Candidatus Woesearchaeota archaeon | reverse complement strand
TGAGAGTGGTTTTGGTCCTGTTGAGCATTTTGGAGATTCAGCTGAGGTTGTTTGCTTAAATTCTATTGTTGCAGACAAGATTGACACAACTTTTACAGAGTTGAAAAAAGAACATAGTAGCTGCACATCCAGTAGGGCTTTTAGTGATTATTGTAATGCTGCTATTAATAGGTATTGTAAGATTAGAGGTTATGAGAGTGGTTTTGGTCCTGTTGAGCATTTTGGAGATTCAGCTGAGGTTGTTTGCCTAGCTTCAAGTGTTAATGATGCTGAGTTTATAGCCCAGTCAATTCCTATGAATATGATTGCTGGACGGCAATACTTAATTTCTGTTACCATGAAGAACCAAGGTGCTGTTCCTTGGACAAAAGCTGAGGATTATAAGCTTGGCTCTCAAAACCCCCAGGATAACAGCCGGTGGGACCTAAGTAGGGTTGAGCTTGAGCCTACAGAGATTATTAAACCTGGTCAGCAGAAAAAGTTTGTTTTTACTGTTAAAGCTCCTTCTACCCCAAGCACTTATGACTTCCAGTGGAAGATGCTTAAAGAAGGTGTAGAATGGTTTGGCGATTATAGCGCTAATCTAAAAATAAAAGTTAATCTTACCCTTCGTGACGAACCTGCAGCCAAAGCAAATGAAATAAACACAGTAGGTGTTTGTAATAAAGGCTGTGTTGATAAAGATAACAACTGTTTATTCCCAGGTGTTAGAACTTCTACAGAATATTGTGATATTGATAAAGAATTAAAAGAACAGTTGTCAGGAAACAGTCCATGTAATAATAATTTTGAGTGTAAATCCAATTTGTGTGTCAATGACCAGTGTATAAGTAGAAATTTACTAGAAAAAATCTTGGATTGGTTTAAAAGATTATTTGAATAAAATATTTTTTCTTTTTATATTTAGCCAATTATTATTACCTCAACTTAATTCTCTGTCCGTCCTGCATTAAATGGCACTCTTTTCCAACACCATAACCCATCTCTCTCGCGAGTTCAAGCATAGGTGTTAGCTGTTGTATTGAACCGTGAGCAGGAATTATGTTTTCTGGATTTATTATAGAGAGCAAATCCCTTAAATCTTCTCTTCCTGCATGACCTGAAACATGAACATTATCAAATAATCTCGCTTTGGTTTTTTTAAGTCTCTTATCCATATTTTCCTTGTTTGCCATACTTACTGGAGCAGGAATTGTCTTTGAAGAAAAAACTATATTGTCGTTTGGTTTAAATTCAAAAGGAAGTTTTTTTCTTGAGAGCCTGTCTAAAATACTTCCTGGTTCCCCTTGATGTCCTGTGCAAACAACTAGAAAATTTTCTCTATTTTTATTTACTTTTTTAAGCATTGATTCTATTTGTTTTTTGTAACTACCAATATTAATATCTTTTATAAATGGGCACATGTTAACTTCCTTAGCAGAAGAGATGTATTTATTCATACTCCTCCCAATAACATATACTTCCCTGTTTAGTTTTTTTGCAAAATCAACAATACTTTTTATTCTTGCAATATGAGAAGAGAATGTAGCCACAAAAATAGCAGAGTTTTCATTTTTTATTGTAAGTAAAACTTCTTCAAGTAAGGCCCTTGCTATTTTCTCGCTGGGGGTTTTTCTCTCTGAGCCAGAATAAAGAGAATCCACAATCAAAGCTTTTACTCCTTGCTTCGCGATTTCTTTTAAGGCAGTGTAATTTGGAGGCAATCCAAGAATAGGTGTATTGTCAAGCTTAAAGTCATTTGCATAAAGAACAATTCCTTCGGGAGTATGCAAAGCTATCATTGATGTCTGAATAGTAGAATGTGTTATGTTAATAAATTCTGCTTTGTAGTTTCTCTTTTTTCCCCTGATTGTAAAGAAAGAATTAGGCTGAATTGTTTTTAGTTTATTTGGAATATTTATTTTTTCATCTTGCATGATTTTTTTCAGAACAGATATTGTAAAGGGTGTCCCAACAACAGGAGCATTGTATCTATATCCCATATAAGGAATTGAACCCACGTGGTCCAGATGCGCATGACCTAAAAGAATTGCTCTGACCTTATTCCTTAAACCCATTTTATCCAGAATCAAATCATTAGGCAATGCTCCAATGCTTCTTAATTTTTTCTCAGAATAAGTTTGTGGTTGGATTTCTTCCTCCTGCAACTCAACAATAGCAGGCAAATATATTCCGGCATCAAATAAAACTACATCATCACTTGTAACAACAGCAGTCATATTTTTTCCTACCTCATTAAATCCCCCAACAGTATAAATTTCCATATTAATTTCCTCTTTTAATTAAATAAGAAGCAAGGGTTTAAAAATGTTTTATAGAATTAAGACTCAATTAATTTTATCTCTGTTATCATCTCTATCTTTGATCTGGCGTTTTTGATTTCATGTTCTTTTCCAGTTATTCTAACTGCATGTTTTCTTGGGTCAAGGTTCATAGACGTAACAGTAGATGTAACATACAATATTATATTACCCTTCTCTTGCTCCGAACTAACAAACGCCACTTCACCATACTCAAAATAAGGATAGGCTCTCTGCATTTTAGCATAAAGTAATCCTTGGTCTTCCTTCTTCTCTGCTTCAAAGAATTTTGTGTGTATAAAATTATTTGTCATTTTATTCATCTTCTACAATTTTTGTTTCTATTTTGCTTATTCTTATATTACCCCTAAATATTTCCTCATTAGCAACGATTAAAGACCTAATTATAAGAGGATAATCTTTTATGTGATTTAGATTAGTCAAAACTTTCCCATTGCCATCTCTACAAAACTCTCTGACTAATGAAGTATTCTCTCCATCACAGTAATGATGTCTAATTAATCTATTTCCTTTCTTTTGAATTGACTTTAATGAATATTCTGCCATTTTATTCAAAAAAAAATCCAAATATAAAGATTTATATTCTGTAATATATAATTAATTCTATGAAAGCACTAAAACCTTCTGCAAGAGAGAAAAAAAGATATTTTCTTGTTAAAGGAAAAAATCTAAAGCAGAATATTGAAAAAGCTATTTTAGAATTCATTGGAGTTTTAGGAATGTCCAAGACATGTTTAAACTGGATTAAAGCTGATTCTGGTTATGTTATTATTTCTGTAAATCGCGAGATGGTTGAGCCTGTGAGAGCTTCATTATGTGTTTGGCCTGAGAAAATGAGTGTGGAAAGAGTCAGTGGAACTCTAAAGGGTCTGGGAAAGAACATCCGAAAACCTTTTAAATAATCACTATTTCTAAGTTTTGAAGGAGAAGAGAAAATAAAATAAATTATTATAAAATTCTCTAAGAATAGGTATAAAATGGATATGCCAATAGATATGCAACATCAAGCAATGGGCTATGATAGAACTGCAACAATGTTCTCTCCTGAAGGCCACTTGCTTCAAGTAGAATATGCTGAAAAGACAGTCAGACTTGGAAGTCCAAGCATTGGAATGATTTGTTCTGACGGAGTTTTTATAGTCACAGACAAAGGAATAAATGACAAGTTAATAGCTGGAAAATCATTAAATAAGGTTTATGAAATTGACTCTCATATTATATCAAGTGTTGCAGGAATTCTTTCTGACGCAAGAATTTTAATTGAAAGAGCGCAGGTTTTAGCACAGCAACACAGAGTAACTTATGACTCCCCTATAGAACCTGAATTAATAATTAGAGAAATTTCAAATATAAAACAATGGTTCACACAGTATGGCGGAGCAAGACCATTTGGCGCATCTTTAATGGTTGCTGGAATTAATGGAAACAAACCAGAACTTTACACAAGTGATATAACTGGAAATTATTTCTCTTATTATGCAAATGCTATTGGAGAAAATGATGAAAAAATCAAAGAAAGATTAAGAGAAAAATATAAACTTGATTTGATGAAAAAAGGAATCAAACTTGCCTTGGAAATTTTTGAAGAAGTTCAAGGAAAGAAGTTTGACATTGACAGATTTGAATTAGGTTATATTAAAAGCGATGAAAAAAAAATAAGAAGATTGGAAGGAAAGGATATAAAAGATTTTCATTCGTCTAAAGAAAAATGAATAAAGAATTAAATAAATATTATCAAGAATTAAAAAGACAAAGATTAAGATTAGAACTCTCTAATTTTTTAAAAATTTAAAATGCCAAGCACCTTAGCAAGAATAAAACAAGCAGGAAAAAACTTTGAAATTAAAATTGATTTGGACGATGCTTTGAAATTTAAAAAAGGCGAAGCATCTGCAATAGAAGCAGAAGGAGATAAAATTTTCACTGACTCAAAAAAAGGGCAGGTTGCATCCAACAGTGACTTAAAAGAAGCTTTTGGAACAACAGATAATTCTGTTATTATTGAAAAAATAATCAAAAACGGCGAGGTTCTTTTGACTCAGGAGCACAGAGATGAAGAAAAAGAAAAAAAATTCAAACAAGTTATTGATTTTTTAACGAGCAATGCTGTTGACCCCCAAACAGGAAACCCTCATTCAAGTGAAAGAATAAAAAATGCTTTAGAGCAGACCCATGTTAATATAAAGAATATTCCAATAGAAAACCAGATTAAGGATATTGTTGAAAGCATAAATAAAATTATTCCAATAAAAATTGAGACAAAAAAAGTTAAGATAACTATTCCTGCTGTTCATACTGGAAAAGTTTATGGAATAATAAACCAATACAAAGAAAAAGAAAACTGGCTCAATGATGGAAGCTTAGAAGTTGTTGTGGATGTTCCTGCTGGAATAATCATTGATTTTTATGACAAATTAAATTCAGTAACGCATGGAAGTGCTTTGACAGAGGAAATAAAAACAGGAGAATAAAATGACAGATAGAAAAATAATAATTCCCGGAGAAGTAATTGCCAAAGGAAATGAATATCTTCCAGGAGAAGGAACAGAAAAACAAGGAGATGAAATTGTTGCTATGAGATATGGTTTAGCAGAAGAATCAAACAAATTAGTGAAAGTGATACCTCTATCAGGAGTTTATCAACCAAGAAGAAGGAATGTTGTCATAGGAAAAGTCGAAAACATTACATTTAATGGATGGATTATAGACATTGGCACTACTAATAATGCATTTTTGTCTTTGACAGAAGTACCAAGATATGTAAACAAAGATGAGTTAGAAGAGGTAATGAACATCGGCGACATGGTTATCGCAAAAATTTGGGGAATTAACAAAAGAGGGATAGATTTGAGTATCAAGTCAAAAGGATTGGGAAAAATCAGTGAAGGAATAATTATAAAAATAAATCCAAACAAAGTTCCGAGGACAATAGGAAAAGAAGGAAGCATGATAAATTTAATAAAAGAAGAAAGCGGATGTGACATCATAGTAGGACAAAATGGATTAATTTGGATTAAAGGAGACAAGGTAGAAAATGAATTGTTTGCGAAAAAAGCAATTTTGTTTGTCACTGAAAAATCTTTTGTTTCGGGTTTGACAGAAGAAGTAAAGAAATGGTTCGAGGAGGTAAAAGGAAAATGACAGACAAACAATTTAAAAGACCAGATGGAAGGAAAGTTGATGAGATTAGAGAAATGAAAGCGAAAGTTGGGGTTGTGCCAAATGCCGACGGAAGCGCGATGTTTTCTTTTGGAAAGACTGTGGCAATTGCCGCTGTTTATGGGCCAAAGAAAATGCATCCTCAGCATCAACAGGACCCTGAAAAAGGAACTTTAAGATGCACTTATAATATGCTTAGTTTTTCTGTCACAGAAAGAATCAGGCCGGGCTCAAACAGGAGAAGCACTGAAATCAGCAAGATAACAGGATGGGCTTTAGAACCGGTTATAATGATTGAAAATTATCCAAACATGGTAGTTGATGTTTATATTAATATTTTGCAAGCAAATGCCTCTACGAGATGTGCTGGAATAAATGCAGCTGCAATGGCTTTGGCTCATGCAGGAATTCCAATGAAAGATATGGTCTCAAGTGTCTCAATAGGAAAACTAGACAAACAATTGGTTGTCGATGTTAACAAAGACGAAGAAGATTGGGAAATTGGAGAAGGAGCAACAGACATTCCAATAACATTCACAAATTCAGGAAAATTGACTCATATTCAATTAGATGGAAAAATCACAACAAAAGAATTAAAAGAAGCAATTGAACTCGCGAGAAAATCTTGTAAGGAGATTTATGAAGTTCAAAAAAAAGCTTTAAAGGATGTCGGAGGTGTTGAGTAAAATGGGTTATGAAATAATAGTTAAGGAATTTAATTTGAAAAGAATATCTATTAATTATATAATAACAAATCCTCAAACAAATTCAAGTATGGATATTACAGGAAATATAAATGGAACAACAGGAATGGGACTAATAGTTTCTCTTCAAGAAGGTTCTAAAATAAATTTTGATAACATCAAAAATGAAACTAAATTAAAAAAAATGTTGGGAATAAATTAAGATGGATAAAGTACAAACAACATCAGATATAACAGGGGAAAGAATTAAAAAATATTTATCAGAAGGAAAAAGGTTCGACGGCAGAAAGCCCGAGGATTTTAGAGAGATAATTATTGAAACAGGTGTTTCAAAAAATGCTGAGGGCTCTGCGAGAGTTAAAATTGGAAAAACAGAGGTTATAGTTGGAGTTAAAATGGATATTGGCGAGCCATATTCTGATTCTCCAGACAAAGGAAATATGATGGTTACCGCTGAATTGCTTCCTTTAAGTTCTCCAAGATTTGAAAATGGACCTCCAAAATTTCCTGCTATTGAATTAGCAAGAGTAATTGACAGAGGAATTCGGGAAAGCAAATTTATTGAACTTGAGAAGTTATGCATCAAAAAAGGGGAAAAAGTATGGACTGTTTTTATAGATATTTATTCAATAAATGACGACGGAAACTTGCTCGATGCTGCTGGAATTGGGGCGATTAGTGCTTTAAAAAATGCGAAGATGACAAAATATGACGAGAAGAAAGAAAAAGTTTTATACGGCGAACTGTCAAAAAATAATATATCTTTATCAAAAGAAATTCCCATTTCAATAACTGCATACAAAGTAGGAGACAAATTAATTGTTGATCCTACAAGAGAAGAGGAAGACATTAGTGAAACTAGAGTTACAATAGGCAGTTCAAATGGAATAATTTCCTCTATGCAAAAGGGAGGCTCAGAAAGTTTAAGTGTAGAAGAAATAAGCGATGTTTTAGATTTAGTAAAAAAGGTTGAGAGGGATGTTTTTAAAAAAATTGAGAGGTATTTGAAGTAAAATGGAACAAAATTTTAGCAAGTATGAAAAGGCAAGAATTGTTGGAGCGAGGGCTCTTCAGATAGCTATGAATGCTCCTCTTTTAATTAAATTCAACGAAGAAGATTTAGAAAAAATAAACTTTGACGCTTTAAAAATAGCTGAAATTGAATTAAATTCAAATATTCTTCCGATTTCTATAAAAAAACCTTTTCCTAAAAAAAGAGAAGAGGAACTGAAAAAAGCTAAAGAGCAAAAAGTAAGTGACAAAAAAATTGAAGAAAGAGAAGTTGAGGAAGAAGAGGAAATTGCAAAAGAGGGGGAAATAATGGAACTTGCAAATCCAGCAGATGAACAGGAAGAAATTTCTGAAGAAGAGAATGGAGAAGAATAGGGATTAATTTAGTTTAACAAAATCTATATAAATGTATTTTCATTTTTCTGTTTATGATAATAAAGAGTATTTCGGCTAAAGAAATTCTGGATTCTCGTGATGAAAAAACAATTTCAGTTTCTATTAAAACAAATGTGGGGAATTTTTCTGCGAGTGCTCCAAATGGAAAATCAATCGGCAAACATGAAAAAAAATCCTACAGAAAAAGCCTTGAAGAAGACATCAAAATAATAAAAAAATTTGGTGAATACTTTTCCAAAGAAATAATTGAAAAATTTGATGACCTAAGAAGAGTTGAGGATATTGTCGACGGGCAAATAGGCGCAAATACTCTTTTCGCTTTAGAATCTGCTGTTTTAAAGGCAATGGCAAAAGAACAAAAGAAAGAAGTGTGGCAATTAATTAATCCTAACAACAAAAAAATGCCGAGACTTGTTGGAAATTGTGTTGGGGGAGGGAAACATTCTGCTTCAAAAAAGAAACCTGACTTTCAGGAATTTCTTTTAATCCCTAATCTAAAATCTGTCAAAGAATCATTTGAAATGAATAAAAAAGCAAAAATAAATGTACAAAAAATTCTGCAAGAGGCTGACAAAAAATTTGAAAACAAAATCACAGATGAAAATGCTTGGAGAACTTCGCTAAATGAAAAAGAAGTGCTTGATATTTTAAAAAAAGTTAAACTTCCTTTGGGATTGGATGTTGCCGCTTCTAGTTTTTATAAGAGAAAAAAATATAACTACAACAACCCCTTGCTTAAAAGAACCGAAGATGAGCAAGCAGGATATCTAATTAATTTAATTAAAAATTTTGATTTGTTCTATGTAGAAGATCCTTTTAATGAAGAAGATTTTGAAAGTTTTGCGAGAATTCTCAAAAAATTTCCTAAAAAACTTATTGTTGGAGATGACTTGACTGTCACAAACTACAAAAGACTTGAAAAGGCAATTAAAATGAGAAGTATTAATGCAATAATTATAAAGCCAAATCAAAATGGTTCTTTACTTGAAATAAAAAGAATTTGTAAACTTGCCAAAGAAAATGATATCAAAATAGTTTTTTCTCACAGAAGTGGTGAAACAGAAGAAAGCATACTCGCTGATTTGGCTTTTGGTTTTGGTGCTGATTTTTTTAAGTGTGGTATTGATGGGAAAGGACGGGAAGTCAAGTTGAAGAGGCTGGTTAAGATTGAGAGGAGTTTGAAATAATTTTTCTGGTCCTCGCTTCAAGGTTGAAGCTTAAGAGATTGAAAAGGAGTTGAAAAATTAATTGAAGTTATTTGAGAATGGTAACAGATGAAAAGGTTTAAATAGTTTTGAATTTATGGAAAAGTTATGGAAGAAAAAGAAATTTTTTCAAAACTTGTAACAAAATTAGAATCTTTACCTCCAGAAAATTGGAGAGAATCTAAATCAGGAGAAGAACATGTTATATATAAAACAAATATGGGCAGATTTATCGTATCTTTATGTAGAGATTGCGTAGGTAAAATTGAAACACATGTGTCAAAATACCAGATTATTGCCAAAGAAGAAAATGACGATGAGAGGATTTCTTTTATTGGAAATCAATACAATTCTGAAGAGTATTACCAAAAGAGAATAAGCGACCTTTTTAATAAAGTTTCTCAAAAATATTCTAAATGGAAAAAAGATAGGATTAAAAGGCTTGAAGAGAGTTTATAATTAACAACCTTTTATCAATCCACGACCTTGCGTCGCGCAATTTCATATTCAATTTTCCTCAACACAACTTTTTTAAAGCAATTTCTCTGTAAATTCTCATGGTAGATGTTATTAAAGAAATAGAAAAGAATGTAGAGAAAGGTGAGGAAGCTGCGGAAGAGTTCGCTGAAGAAATTATTGATAAACTGGAAAATAAAAAAACTTCCAAAAAAGAAACTGAGAAAGAAGATAAAGAACTTGAAAAAGCAGCTGAAGCTGAATCTCTTGATACTTCCAAAACAGATAAAATCAAAGAAAAAGAGGAAGAAAAATCTCTAGAAGAAAGAAAGAAAGAGCTTTTGAAAAAGGCAAAAAAACTTGCCAAGAAAATTGATGTTACAAAAACAGAAGAGTTAAAAGAACAGATTAAAATTAAGAAAAGAACTGGTATGCTTATTCCTCTTGAAGAATATGTTAAGGTTGGAATTTATTTGGGAACCAAGGTCGTAACTCCAAACATGAAACCTTTTGTTTACAGAAGGAGGGCTGATGGCTTAGCTATTTTTAATACAGATTTAATTGATGAAAAGTTAAAAGAAGGGATTGAATATCTATCAAAATTTGATTCAAAAGATATTATCCTCATCTGTAAAAGACAGGCAGGATGGAAGGCGGCAAACATGTTATCAGAATTAACTGGAATCAGAGTTTTCACGAAAAAATATCCTGCAGGAATTCTGACTAACACAGAGCTTCCAGATTTTTTTGAGAACAAACTAACAATAATAACTGATTCATGGCTTGACAAGAATGCATTGAATGACACTTTAAAAATCAACAAAAAAATTTTAATGGTTTGCGATACAAACAATTCTTCCAAAGGAGCAGACCAAATAATAATCGGGAACAACAAAAGTGAAAAAAGTTTGGGAATTATATTCTATCTATTAACAAGAGGTTATTGCAAAGCACATGAAATTAAAGCAGATATTCCTAAGTTAGAATGGTGGACAGGTGAAGAAAAGTGAAACTTTCTTTAATAATATTAATTTAATAGTAATAACAATAGAAAGATTTATAAAGATTTTTTCCAAGGTAATTCTATGATTGAATTAGAGAGATTAATTAAAGATATTGGGAAAAATGTATTAAGGGGGACTATAGATGTTGCTCGAGTTAATATATTTTGGCCGAGAGTATATGATGAGAGCGGTGATGACGCGGTTCATGGAAGAATTATTACGCCATTAATTGATGGCGCATTAGGGGCTTATATTACAAGTAAGATGTATTCTGATCCTCAACAGATATGTGTAGGAGGACTTTTAGGTTATTTCTATGGGTTTGTTGCAAGCATTTTCGGTCTCGGAGTTAAAGATACAATAAAATACATAAAAGAAGAGTATGGTAATAAAAAACCTAAAAAAGATAACTTATAATTTAAAAAACAAAGACAAATTTTCTAAAGAAAATTTCTCTAGCTCTCCAAAACTCCTTAAGTTCCAGTTTTGAAGAACAACCAATTCTTTTCAGGATTTTTTCCATAATTTGTTTTTACCAAGACATATTTTCCCTTGAGAATTTTTCCTTTAAGTTCAAATTCAATTTTCTTTGGACTTTTTTCAATTAATTTGTAAGTTCCCTTGTCCCATATTTTTACTTTTCCTGCGCCATATAATCCTTCTTCAATCTCTCCTTCGAAATTTGCATAACTTCTAAGATGGTCTGGAACCTGAATTGCTAATCGTTTTATTCCTTTTGTCCTCGGAGGTCTTTTTGGAATTGCCCAACTTTTCAAAACTCCCCCCATCCCAAGACGAAAATCCCAATGAAGATGTGTTGCATGATGCTCTTGGACTACGAAGATTGGCATGTATAATCAAAGACAACTATTTTTATAAATGTTTTATTAGTAAGATTGTTATGGTTAAAGTAGATTTAACCCCAACTTACAAAGGATTATGGATGTCTAAAGAAGATTTTGGATTATTTTACATGTGGAAAAAAGAAAGAGGGTGTGGTAAAATTTTTGAAGAAGATTCTGGAAGATTAGTTGAGGCAGACTTTACTGATTTGAGAAATAATGGAATTAATTTTTCATTTATAAAAAAATATAAAAATCCAGTAGGAAATTTATTAGAAGGAGATATATTCTATGAAGGATTTAATCAAGAAGGATTTATTGAAGGTAATTGGATAGTAAAAGATTATGATAATAGGAAGAAGAAAGGATTTTTTTATCTTGCAGGAAATCCAGATTCATTTGATGAAGTAAAGAAGATTTTAGGAGGATTAAATTTTCAAAACTTAGATAATGCAATAAAGAATAAACAACGAGAATTTCCTTACACTCCAATAATATAACCCTCGTCGCTTACCTTAAGTTTTCCACGAAACATTTAAATACTTAACACAAATAAAATTATCATAACTAAAATGATTGCCTTAATAAAAGTCAAAATTTTAGACCGTAAGGTATGATGTATGTAAAAGCAGTCATAGTTGTAGTTCTAATAAATATTTATTTTCAAAATAAATTATGTAGCCAATAGTTAGGATTGTGTGAAGTGATTTGTTAATCTTATATGTAACAAATTGCGCTGAGATATTTATTTTAATTAATTCTGCGGTTCTTTCTCCAATCAAAAGCTTGTATTC
>CAZHRM010000018.1:0-13774 GCA_964534855.1 Candidatus Woesearchaeota archaeon | reverse complement strand
TTCAGATTTAAGCTTTTAGAAAAAAAAGATATTGAAAAAGTAATCCAAAAAATTGCAGAAAGAGAAAATTTAACAATACCTCCAGAATCATATGAAATTTTATATGAAGGAAGCGAGGGAGATTGTAGAAGGGCTATTAACATACTCCAATCAACAGCATCAATTTCCCCTTCAATAACTCCAGAACTCCTTTCAACAATAATCTCAAGCGCAAAGCCAAAAGACATTAAGATTGTTCTTGAGTATGCACTATCTGGAGATTTTCAAAGAGCGAGAGAAAAACTTCTTGATGTCATGCTCAAAGAAAGCATTTCAGGAGAAGATGTAATTAAATCAATTCAAAAAGAAATCTGGAATCTTCCTGTAGAGCCCGAAATTAAAGTCAGACTAACTGAAAAAACAGGTGAAACAGAATTCAGAATCATAGAAGGTTCGGACCCTTTCATACAATTACAATCTCTTCTAGCAAGTTTTGTGCTTGCTGGTTTGGGGAAAGAGTAAAATGGGAAAAAAATTAGTACTTGCAACAACTTCAATTCCAAGGAAACAAGCATTCAACGAATTACAAATTCCCTATGAAGCAGTAGGAAGCAATGCAGAAGAAAATTTCAAAGGAAGACCTACAGAACCTAAAAGTTTAGTATTAGTTTTATCGAAGTTAAAAGCAGAAGCAGTAGCAAAAAAAAGACCTAATTCAATTATTATTGGTTTTGATTCAGTAGGATATTTTAATGGAAATATCTTAAAAAAACCAAAATCAAAACAAGAAGCCTATAAAAGGCTACAATGTTTTTCTGGAAATTCTTATGAATTTCTTACAGGTATCCGCCTTATAGATGGAAATTATTCTGAGTCAAAAGTCGTCAAAACAAAAGTCTGGATGAGAGAACTTAATAAAAAAGAAATAATGAAATATCTAAACCAGGATTCAAATTTTAAAAGATATGCCCAAGGATTTGACCCTCTAAACACTTTTGGGATTTTTTAATGAAAATGCTAAACTTGTCAAGGAAGATTTTCAAGAGACAGATTATCTTGATTGCTCTGAAGATTTAAGAATTCAAAAAAATAATTTTGGTTCAAAAATATGGTTAAAAAAAGGAAAACTCCACGACGACTTCAGAGAAGAGACAGAAATAAAGATGAACAAAGAAGACTTTGACAGAGCAAGAGAGATATTCAACTCTCTTGGTTTATGCACAAAAATAAAATGGTTGAGAGACAGAAAACAATTTAATTGGGATGAAATTAAAGTTTGTTTGGATTATACAAAAGGATATGGTTACATAATTGAATTAGAAAAAATATCCTCTGAAGAAGAAAAAGAAAAAATATTAGAAGAATTAAAACAAAAACTTGAAGAACTTAAAATTCCTTTAACACCGAAAGAAGATTTTGAAAATAAGTTTAGTTATTATAAAGAAAACTGGAGAAATTTAATTGAAGATGATAATTCAATATAATCAATCACAAGATATAACTCTTAAATTAATTGAAGAAGAGAAAGTAGCAATTTTAAATGGACCCACAAATAACTTTTTTGATATTCACACTACCTCTAAAAAAGTAGATCCCATAACAAATCAGTATTATCTCCTCCTAAGAGGCATATGTGATGAACTACAAGCGCATTTTTTTTTAGGATATTCAATAGATAAAGAAAAAATATTCAGAACCGCAGATACTCTTGATGGAGAATTTGGTAAAATAATTCTTCCAAAACAAATAGGAGATTCTTGGAAAATAAATCTATCAAGAAAAAGTATTGAACATTTCAAAAGAGGCTGGCCATATGGCATCCGTTATCCTGGGGGATCTAAATTATTTATTAAAACTAAAAATGCAATGGACTGAAAAATATAGGCCAAAAAAATTTGAAGAAATCAAAGGACAAGACGAAGCTATTGCTAAAATAAAAGAATTTGTTAATAATATTTTTTCAGTTGGAAAAAGCTCAAAAAAATCACTAATCCTCCACGGCCCCCCTGGAATAGGAAAAACAACTTTGGCACATGTAATAGCAAAGGAAACAAACTCTGAAATATTTGAATTAAATGCTTCTGATTTGAGGAACAAAATAAAATTAAAAGAAATTCTCAAACCAGCAATTGAGCAGAAATCATTAAGGAAAAAAAACAAGATAATTCTCGTTGACGAAGTTGATGGTATTTCTGCTGTTGATAGGGGAGGACTTACAGAATTATTGTTCCTAATTAAATCAACATCATATCCAATAATCATAACTGCAAATGATGTATGGAACAGGAAATTGAATGAACTAAGAAAAAGCTCAGAATGTGCCCAGATAAAAGAAATTAATTATAACATAATTAAAGACGTAATGTTTAGTATTTTAAGAAAGGAGAATTTGTTTCTTCACAATAACATTATAACCAATATAGCAATAAAAGCTAAGGGGGACTTGAGAGCAGCAATAAACGATTTGCAAACAGCATTGGGAATAGAGGATTCTTCATTAATATTAGATGAAAGAAACAAAGAGATTGATATATTCAACATCCTAAGATTAATATTCAAAGGAAAACCAACAAACAATCTCCTTAAAGTTTTTGATTCTGTAAAGATGTCAATAGATGAAATAATCTTATGGGTAGAAGAGAATATCCCCTTAGAATATCAAGGAGAAGACCTTGCAAGAGCATATGAAGCATTGAGCAGGACAGATATATTCAAAGGAAGAATCTACAAACAACAATACTGGAGATTTTTAGTTTATGAAAATATTTTTTTGAGTTATGGAATTTCAGCCTCAAAAAAGAACGCAAAAACAGGATTTACAAGCTACAGAAAACCAACGAGAATTTTAAAAATTTGGCTCAACAATCAAAGAACAGCAAAAAAGAAATCAATTACTCAAAAATATGCACAATATGTTCATGTAGGGAAAAAAAGAGCATTAAATGAATTCCCTATAATAAAACAAATTATAAAATCAAATCCTGCAATACAAAAAGAACTTAGACTTAATGAGGAAGAGGTTGAGTATTTGGAAAAACCTATTTCTTAAAAAATAATATTAACACTGCGCTCCAGTATCTTCTCCTTCGCTATAACCAAAACCAGGACTTGGACTTGTTGAAGATAATTCTAAAGCACATTCTCCAGGAACTGTATTAAATGCTGAACAAATTATATCAAGATAACTTGCTGAATCTCTTCCACTACTTACTTTAACCCCATTAATAACCAAACTAGGACTACCTGTAACACCATAACCCTCGCTTAATATAGAATCCTCTTCATAGTATTCATCTGACTTTCCACTTAAAATACAATTATTCATTTTATTTTTATCAATTCCAACTTTCGCAACACATCTATCAGAATCCCCATCTTCTAAAAAACACTTTAAATAATCTAGGAATTTATCAGGTTGTTCTTCTCTTATACAAACCTGCCGAGGAGTTTCAGTTTCTTCAGGTTCATGCATAAAATAATGAACAAATCTAATTTTAGCATCAATAGTATCTCCTAAAGCATTTATTGCAGGAATAATTCCTTTTTCAGCTTGAGTTCCATAAGGACAATGAGTCATAACAAACAATTCAACCTTCGGTTTATCTGATTTTTCAAGTTCCTGGACTTCAGCCTCTTGCTCCAGAGTTTGTTGCATTAGAGTCTCTAAAGGCATAACACCTTGAACAAGATTTTTTCCGTCTTTTGTTATATATAAGGGAATTTCATTTCCCTGATACAAAATAACAACCTCATATAAATTATTATCAAAAGAATTAACCTCAACTAATTCTCCTTGCCCATCTGTCTGGGTTTTTACAAAATTGAGAATAGCTTCTCCAGCATCCCCCTCAGAAATAACACCTCCTGTAATAATGCTTCCTGTCAGCCCTGAAAAATTACTCAATAAAAATATTAAACATATAATTCCTAAAATAAATGTTGAAATAATCCATGGATTTCCCTTTAGTTTATCAGCCAAATTTTCCTTTTTATCAGAAATCTTTTCTTCTTCCTTACTCTCATCTATTTTATCCTTTTTAGATTCTTTTTCATTCTCCATAGTAAATATATGAAAAAATGCTTTTAAAAACTTTTGGTAAAATTGATTTTAAAACCAAACAATTAAAAATCTCTTTGGTTATTTTTAATCATGCCATATGATATTATAACAGGAAGGAATATTTCTGACAAAAAACTCTTAGAAGACAGAGGATTAATATTTCTTGGAAAAGGTTATGTAAAAATGGGGCAATACACTTCCTTAAGCAATAAAATTTTAATGGATATTGCAAGAAGCCATGTAATTCTTGTAGCAGGAAAAAGAGGCTCGGGAAAATCATATACCTTAGGCGTAATAGCAGAAGAACTCTCCAATCTTCCAGAAGAAACAAATCAAAACATTGCATCTCTAATTTTTGACACAATGGGAATTTACTGGACAATGAAATTCCAAAACGAAAAAGACAGAGAATTATTGCAGGACTGGAATTTAAAATCAAAAAATCTTCCTGTAAAAATCTTTGTTCCCTTTGGACATTACGACAGTTATGTAGAAAAAGGAATCCCTATTGACAGGAAATTCGCATTAGATATAACAGAACTAGAACCAGAAGATTGGGTTATAACTTTTAGTTTGGACATAACAAATTCTGTATCAGTTCTAATTGAAAGAACAATAACAAAGTTGAAAGAAAAAGAAGAATATGGAATCAAAGAGATAATCTCTAATTTAGAAGAAGACAGGAAAAGTTCTAGAGAAATTAAAAACGCTGCAATAAGTTTGTTTGAAGCAGCAGACAGCTGGGGTATATTCGCAAAAAAACAAGAAGAAGCAACACAAGTAAGAGACTTAATTTCTGCTGGAACTACTTCTGTTTTAGATTTGAGTGTTTATAATTCAGTCGGGGCATTTAATGTAAGAGCATTAGTTATCAGTCTAATTTCAAGAAAAATTTTCAATCAAAGAATGGATGCGAGAAAAAAAGAAGAAATAGAATCAGTGTCAAAAGGTTTTGATTTTTTATCTGAACAAAAAAAAGAAATGCCTTTAGTCTGGATATTTATAGATGAGGCTCATGAATTCCTGCCATTAAACAAAAAAACAATTGCGACAGATGCCTTAGTTCAGTTATTAAGGGAAGGAAGACAGCCAGGAATTTCAATGGTTCTGGCAACGCAGCAACCAGGGCAAATTCACAGAGATGTTATGACACAGTCAGACATTGTTATTGCGCATAGAGTTACTTCAAAACCAGATGTTGAAGCACTAAACTATATCATGCAAAGCTATCTTCTTGAAAGTATAAAAAAATATATGGATGATTTGCCAAGCTCAAAAGGTTCTGCAATAATTCTGGACGACAATTCAGAAAGAATCTATCCTATGAAAATAAGACCCAGATTTACCTGGCATGGAGGAGAAGCTCCAACTGCCTTGAAGATTGAGAAGAGGTTGTAGAAAGATTTAAAAGGTGTAACTTTATAGTAGTAGTATGGAACAAAATCAAAAATATTGTAAAGCATTGAAAAAAGGAACAGCTTTTGAAGAATTATACAAAGGATGGTTAGACAGAACTCTCTGCGAAGAAAACCCATGTCCTAATGGACACAAAAACAGATTTGTTGAAAATCAATGTATGGATGGAGAAGAACGCTTTGTTTGCCCATCAAATGGATTAGTTGAAAGAAAAAAACTTTTAACCTTATTTAAAGATTATTTTATTATGGGAAAACAGTTTATTTTTTCATAGAAGCAAATTATCTAAACAATCTCAAAATCCACTCGGAGTCTGATTTTATAAGGTGCAATTTCTCCTGCTGGCTTTATTTTCAAAATTTTTATTTTTTTCTTTGCGCGTCGCGCTTCTTCTTTAATTTTCTCAACAACTGAATACTCCTCGCCAACTTTACAAAAATCATAATAATAAATCCTGGTTCTTTTTTTACTTAACATAAATGCTTGCTCAAGAAAACTTTCTTTTAATTTAGGGCGAGGCATGACTATAACATCAAACTTATATTTAATCTTTTCAGCAACTCTCTTAATATTCCCCTGAACAACCTCAACCCGGTTCTTCAATTTATTCAGCTCAACATTCAATTTCGCATATTTATTTGCTTCTCTGTTAATTTCAACAGAAACAACTTTCTTCGCCTTAGAATTTTTTGCAATGACAATTGAAAAAGGTGCAATGCCTGCGAACATTACCAACACCTCGTCGCCTTTTTTTATTTTTGATGCTATCTCTTTCCTCTCGTTGCTCAATCTCGGAGAAAAATAAGTCGTATCAACATTAAACCTAAAAACACAACCATTCTCTTTATACAAAACTTCCTTGGTATTTTCACCTGCCAAATATTTAGTAGAAATCTTCCTCAAACGTCCTTTAACTTTTCCTCTCTTCTCCAAAACAGTTTTAATTGGTTTTTGTTCTTTCAACAGCTTCTCAGCAAACTTTTTCTTATCTTTTAATTTAAAATCCTTCGGAAAATTCACAATAGCAATATTTCCCAATACATCAAACGCCCTTTGGGTTTTCATAAATAATAAAAGAGAAATATAGGATTTAAATGTTACTAAGTAAAGTTTATAAAAACCTCTTCCTTGATTCAATTATGAAAAAGAGCTTATTGATTTTAGTCATGACATTATGTTTAATTAATTTCGCAAGTGCATATTATGGTTCTTATGGAAGTTTTTCCTTGGGTGATTTATTAGACAGCATTGATTCCTCAACAATGATTTTGGGGGCAGTGTTCATAATTTCATTTGCTGTCCTTAATTTTGCATTATCAAGAGCTTTCAGAGACAACAGAGCCACTGCAGGGGTAGTAGCCTTTGTAATCTCGCTGTTAATAACATATGGAATAAATAAAACAGGCTTTAATATAGAAGAATTGTTTTATGGAATTGGGATATCAAGTGATTTTCTTTATTTTATCTTGCCAATATTACTATTGATAGGAGCAATTTATCTTGGAACAAAAGTTGGTTTTGGAATTATGTTAATAATTATTGGAGCATTATTTATTATAATAACTTTTACTGACCTAATATATGCAAAAGGTATTATGTTTTTGTCAGGAATTATTTCATTAATAGCAGGATTTTTTATTAATAAAAAATGGCCCAAAAGACCTAAACCTCCAAAACATTATAGAAGAGCCTCGTTCATGAATGGATATAATTATAACTACTCTTAAATTAATACAAGCCAAAAGATTTATAAAGAAATTTTCTCATAAGAGGTTATGTCAAAATTAAAAATAAAAGAAAGAGATACTGGAACAACATTAGAAGCAAAAATTATAGTAACTTCAGAAGATGCACACAACTTCAAAAGATTGGCTGAAGGTCACTATAAAGAAAACCCCAGAAAAAGTGAATTATATCAAATTTCTAAATTTAAAGAAAGAGCAAGTTTCTTAGAATATAAAAGAGAAAAAGGCCATCCAATTTACAAATGTTCTAAACACAGAATATTCCTTCACACTTCTCAAGGAATATTAAAAGGACATATAGACTTAAGAAGCTATTTATCCACTACTATTAATGGAGAAAGAGATTTTGTTCATGAGTTTTATGATTATTTAAGAACCATTTCTAAATAAATTCTAAACCCATTCACTCAACCCTTTCTGTTTTCTCTTCTCTTCAATATCTCTCAATCTCCCCAACTGCTTCTCAACTCTCTCCTCAGAAAAATCATGCTCTTCAACTAAAATTTTCTTAATTTTCCCCTCATCAATTTTCCCAAAATTAAAATCAACATCAACTACATCAGGTTTATGAAACAATTCAAAAACTTCTTGCCAATTAAACTGTTCCTCTTCTGGAAGACTCATAATCTGCTCTTCAACACTCTCAAAAATCAAAATAGGCTGTCTATATTTTTTAACAATGTCTAAAGCTCTTTTCTGCCCAATTCCAGGAATTCCTTTTGGATTATAATCTGTTCCTACAAGTATACCCAAACAAATCAACTGATCAAGATTTATTTCTAAAAAATTTAAAACTTTTTCCAATTCAATTAATTCTGGTTTTACTTCTGCCCAACCATTAAAGGTTTTTCTTTTCCTTGCTAAAGTCAAGTTACGGACTAATTTAGGAGCACCAAAAAGCAAGCTATCATAATCCTGGCTTACACTTGCATAAATGTCCTCCTTAATCTTGCAAAGATAAGCAGCTTCTGCTTCTCCCTCGCTCTGAGCCTGGACAACTGCAATTCCCATAGCTCCTAATAATTCCTTACTTTCTTTAATCATCTCATCATCTAATCTAACCAACTGACTTCCATATCTCTTCATTTTAGAAATGTCCTCTTCCTGTCTTGCTTTTTCATATCTATCCTTCGCAATGTCCCTTCCCTCTTCCCGTCTTTTATGTATCTTAAATTTCAATTCAGGCGCCTCGCCATCAAAAACATAAACCATCCTAATTCCTTCAGAAAGCAAGCTAATATTTCTATAAAAAATTCCAGAAAGATGGCTTGTAATTCTCTTTTGATTATCCATCAATGGAGTTCCATCAACTTGCCGAACTGTAGACAAAAATTGATACAAAATATTAAATGCATCAACACATACAAGTTTTCCTTTCAAATCTGAAATTTCAATTTCTTTGCGCGGAATAATTTCACGAATATTTAGTCCCATTTTATTTCATAAAACAAAGTGTAAGAAATATAAATAATTAACTAAAATAGATTAAGTTGTCTTTTTTCAGGTTTTTCTTGAATTTTTTTAACAAGATTGCTTTTCTCTAGTTCAGATCTTGCTATATTTCTCTCTCCCCTTGTATATTCTCCTATTCTATTTTTTGCATTTTCATAATACTTTTTAACAGTTTCTGATATTCTAGCATCTCTAGATTCTTCAATAGGAATAAATGGAGTTTTGTCAGTATTTTTACCAACTCTTAAATTCATTATTCCAAGCGACTTCAAAAAATCAATTTTCTTATGTATATCAGAATAAGAATTCTTTAAATCAATAAAATTATTTTCAATATAACTAACTATTTTTTTATCTCTCTCATATTTTTCTAGAGTATATTTCTTTCCCATATTATAACTATTACATAGTAGTATATAAATTTAACGATTCTGGATTTTCTTAAACTTTAAATAATCAAAATGCATATTTTTTCTATGGAAATATCATTCATTCCAATAGACTATAATTATTTTGATTTCCAAGGAAAAAATTACATAGAAATAATTGGAAGAGACAACAAAGGAAAAAGGATTTGTGTAATTGACTCTTGCCCTATCTATCTCTGGGCAATCCTAAAGCCAAATTTAAAACGAGAAAAAATAAATAAATTAATTGAAAAAATAAAAGAAATAAAACTGGATATAAAAAAGAGGCAAACAAAAGTCGAGGCAGTAGAACTGCATGAAAAAAATTATTTAGGAAAAAAAGTCAAAGCATTAAAAATATTTGCAACAAACTACAAGGACTTGCATGACATCGCAGACAAGCTCGGCTTATCAGAAATAGAAAAAAGAAGAGGATATGATTTGGGATTTATAACTCACTACATTATAGAAAAGAAAATTGCTCCATTAAACTGGTATGAGATATCTGGAGAATTATTAAACAATTCAGAGGAATTCGGAGGAATTGATATGGGTTTAGATGTGGATTTATGCATAAAATTAAAAACAGCCAAAAGAACAAATGAAAAAAAATTCATTCCAAAAACACTTGCTTATGACATAGAAACAAACAAATTGAAAATAGGCGAGGGAGAAATTTTGATGATTTCTTTAGTCGGAGAAAACTTCAAAAAAGTGATAACATGGAAATCAGATAAATCAAAAACAAAACCTAAATATGTGGAATATGTTAAGGACGAAGCAGAACTTTTAGAAAAATTTGTAGAATATGTAAGGAAAATCTCTCCTGACTTTCTTGTAGGTTATTTTTCAGACGGATTTGACTTACCTTACATAAAGGCAAGAGCAGAAAAAAATCAGATAAAACTTAATTTGGGATTGGATGACAGCCAACCGATATTTTCAAGAGGAGTAAACTTAACAGGTAAAATAAAAGGAATAGTTCATATAGATATCTTAAGATTTATAAGAACAACTTACTCTCAGTATATGCAATCTGAAACACTCTCCTTAAATGAAGTTTCCAAAGAATTTTTAGGAGACAAGAAAAAAGATTTTAAAATAAAGGATTTTTCATCTGAAGAAAAAAATTGGAAAAAATACTATGAATACAACCTACATGATTCTGTTCTAACAATAAAATTATTTGAAAAATTCTGGCCAGACCTTTTAGAATTCTCAAGAATAATACAAGAGCCAATTTTTGATGTTTCTAGAAACGGATTATCAAAACAGGTTGAAAGTTATATTTTGCACAATCTAGAAAAATTCAGTGAGATACCTGAAAAGAGGCCAGGATATGATGAAATAGGAGATAGAAGAAAAAGAGAAAAATATGAGGGAGCTTTTGTATTTGAACCAACGCCGAAACTTTATGAGAATATTGCAGTATTTGATTTCACGAGCAGTTATGGAAGCGTCATTGTAACTTATAATCTGTCAAAATCAACTCTTCTGGAAAAAAAAGAAAAAAATGCTTATAGTATAGAAACAGGAGGGGAAAAACTTTATTTCAGCAAGAAGCAAGGATTTTTTTCAGAAATGTTAAAAGAAATTATAGAAAAAAGAAAAAAATACAAACAAGAATTAAAACAAAAGCCCAACGCAATTAAAAAAGCGAGAAGCAATGCTTTCAAACTTTTAGCAAATGCCTCTTATGGTTATCAAGGATTCTTTGGAGCAAGATATTATTGCAGAGAAGCTGCAGCAGCAACAGCGGCATTTGCAAAAAAAGCAATAAAGTGGGCAATAGAAAATATAAACAAAGAGGGATATCAAACAATTTATTCAGACACAGACAGCATCGCATTTTTAATGAAGAACAAAACAGAAACTGAAGTTAAAAAATTTCTAAAAAAATTAAACTCAAAACTTCCAGGAATAATGGAGCTTGAATTAGAAGGATTTTTCAAAAGAGGAATTTGGGTTACAAAAAGAAGCGGGACAGCAGGAGCAAAAAAGAAATATGCATTAATTGATAAAAAGAACAGAACAAAAATAAGAGGTTTTGAAACAGTAAGAAGGGACTGGTGTAAACTTTCAAGAGAAGTGCAAAACATAGTAATAAGACAGATTTTAGAAGATGGTAATGAAAAAAGAGCTTTAGAATATGTTAAGGGGATAACTAAAAAAATAAAACAGAGAAAAATAGAAAAAGAAGATTTAATTATTAAAACCCAACTTAAAAAACCTCTTTCAGAATACAAAGCAATTTCTCCTCATGTTATCGCTGCAAAAAAAATGCAGGAACAAAAGATTCCGATAAGCCAGGGAAATTTAATAGAATATTATATTGCAGAAACTGAAAGCAAGAAAAAGCTCGTAAGAGATAAGGTAAAGCTTCCCGAAGAAAAGGGGGAATACAATATTGAGTATTATCTAGAAAGACAAATTCTGCCAGCAGTTGAAAACATCTTCCAGGTTTTTGATATAAACATCAAAGAAATTATTGATGGAAAAAAACAGACGACGCTTGGGGATTTTTGAGATAGATAAAAAATATAATATAGAATACAAAACAACAATTTTTATATATAAACCATTCTTATTACTTAAATGAATCTTGTAGATATAATAAACAAAGAGAAATCAAATTTATTCAAAAAAGTAAAGTACAAAGTATTGCCTTATGTTTTTGCAGGAGTAATAGCATTAGGTGGAGTCTCATGTGGTGGAAATAATCCTCCCAAACCAAAAGAAAAAGTTACTGTAGTTCTAAATAATGAAAGTATGCAAAAGCTCTCATCGTATGAAGATGATAAATTATATTTTACAGAGAGCACAAATCAATTAGATTTATTAAAGACAGGAGACATAATTGTTGGGAGCCCTAATAATACTACACCCTATGGTTTTCTTCGTAGAATTACTGATATACAAACTGATAATTTGAATACTATTTATTTGGGTGTGGAAGGTTCAACAACTGGTACTACAATTAAAACAGAATTCTGTTCACTTGAGGAAGCAATAGAAGAAGGAACTGTTGAAGAAAGTAAACTTAAACAAAAAACTTTTAATATTGGAATACCATTAATAGATGAGGTTTTATATGATAAAGATAAAAATCCATTAACAACAGATGATCAAATAAGAGCAACAGGAAATATCTCACTTGACTTAAATCTTGATTTTGATCTAACATTTGAAAAGCATAAATTAACAGAACTTTTATATACAAAATCACTAACAGGTAAATTGAATTTTGATTTAACAAGTTCTGTTGATGTTGATAATCTTTATGAAAAAATACCAATTCTTTCAAATAATCTTGGAACATATTCAGTAGTAGTTGGAGGTATTCCTATTTGGTTAACACCAAAATTAAAAGTTAATGTTGGTGTTAAGGGAGATATTCCTAAAGATTTATCTGCTAATGTAACAGGAGATGCAAATTTAATTGCAGGATTATCTTATTATTATGGAGATTGGGATATTATAAACGGGTCTTCAAGTTCTTTTAATTTTGGTTTGGATGTTCCAAAAGTAAATACTACAGGCAATCCTCCAAAAGCTTTTGCTGGAGTAGAATTGGATTTATTAGTATATAGTGTTGTAGGACCTTATGGAGAGTTAAATGGATACTCTAAAATTGAGATAAATCATAATGAAGAAAATTGTTGGAAAATCTATGGGGGATTAGAAGCTATTTTAGGATTGAAAATGGATATATTTGGTTTTGGAAAAGAATTCCCTGCAACATCAATCGATATTTATAGTGAGTTATTAGATGAAGGAAGTGAAGGGTGTATTATTCCTCTTAATAAAATAGCATTTGTATCAGATAGAGATGGGAATGATGAAATATATGTAATGAATCCTGATGGAAGTGAGCAGACAAATTTAACAAATAATTCCAGCTATGATCTTATGCTAAAATGGTCGCCTGATGGAAGCAAGATTGCTTTTGAATCAGGTAGAGATGGAAATTCAGAAATATATGTAATGAATGCTGATGGAAGTGAGCAAACAAATTTGACAAATAATCCTGCTAAAGATAATTCTCCTAATTGGTCTCCAAAACAATAACATAATTTATAAAATAACTTTTTCTTCCTAATCCATGGAACTAAACAAACAAAAAATAATACAAGCAGGAAAAATATCATCAGAAGTTAAAAAATATGCAAGAACTTTTGTAAAAAAAGACATGCCTCTTTTGGAGATAGCTGAAAAAATAGAAGACAAAATTATAGAACTTGGTGGCAAAATGGCTTTCCCCACAAATCTGAGCATAAATGATATTGCTGCACATTACACACCATCTCACGATGATAAATCTACTGCACATGGACTCTTGAAAATTGATTTGGGTGTCCAGATAGATGGATGGATTGCAGACACTGCTTTTTCAATGGATTTAGAAAACAGCGAAGAAAACAAAAAATTAATTCAAGCTTCTGAAAAGGCATTGGAAAATGCAATTAAAATTGCAAAAGAAAATGTTGAGGTAGGAAAAATAGGACAAGTTGTTCAAGAAACAATTGAATCTTATGGATTTTCTTCAATAATTAATTTATCCGGACATGAAATAGAACAATATGAACTTCATGCAGGTTTAACAATTCCAAATGTTGATAATAAACAAAAAGATAAACTAAAAAAAGGACTTTATGCAATAGAACCCTTTGCAACAACAGGAAATGGAAAAGTTCATGATGGAAAACCCTCTGGAA
>CAZHRM010000017.1:0-14445 GCA_964534855.1 Candidatus Woesearchaeota archaeon | reverse complement strand
GTTCTCCTCGCAGGATTTCCCTGCCAGGCTTTTAGTATAGCTGGATATAGAAAAGGATTTAGAGATGAAAAAGGAAGGGGGAATTTATTTTTTAGGATTGCAGAAATTATAGATGAGAAAAAACCCAAGGCAATTTTATTGGAAAATGTAAAGAACCTCAAGGGGCATGATAAAGGCAGAACATTCAAAGTAATAAAAAAGACTTTAGAAAAATTAGGCTACCATATTAAAGCAGAAGTTCTTAACACTATGACCCATGGGAATATCCCACAAAATAGGGAGAGAATTTTTATTGTTGGTTTTTTAGATAAAGACAAAGCAGAAGCTTTTGATTTTCCTAAAGAGATAAAATTGACTAAAAACTTTAGGGAATTTGTTGCAAAAAAAGCAGAGAATAAATACTACTATAATGACAAGCCATTATTTGAAAGAATAAAAGATGATGTTAACTCAAAGAATACAGTTTATCAATGGAGAAGAAAATATGTAAGGGAAAATAAAAAAGGAGTTGTCCCCACATTAACAGCAAATATGGGAAGAGGGGGGCATAATGTTCCAATAATAAAAAACAGCAAAGGAATCAGAAAATTAACACCAAAAGAATGTTTTATGCTTCAAGGATTTTCCAACAATTTCAAATTGCCCAAGGAAATTTCAGACAGCGAGCTTTATCATCAGGCTGGAAACAGTGTTACGGTTTCAGTTGTTCAGAGGGTAGCAGAGAATATGATGAAAGTTTTATTTCTTTAACTTGCATTCCCAAATTCTAATAACTTCCCACCCTTCATTTTTATATACTATATTAATTTCTCTATCTCTAATGACATTTTTTTCTAATTTTGGAAGCCAGTATTTCTTGTTCGATTTTGGCTCTCTAAAATGCTCAGGACATTTATGCCAAAAACAGCCGTCGATAAAGACAACAATTTTCTTTTTCCAGTTTATAAAATCAGGATTTCCAAACAATCCTTTCGGCTGATATTCAAGGTGGAGATTCTTTGCTTTGTGCTTTAATTCGGGCTTTGTATTTCTGCTTCTTATTCTTGACATACAGAAACTTCTCTGCTCTTTTGTAAGGTTGTCTGCCATATTTATAATTTTTTTATTAGCTCTTTCCAATCTTCATCAGAGTTATGCATCTCTCCAACACCTGTTGCATATCTATAATTCGGCTTGCCGTCAAATTTCTGTCCAGGGATTTCTGTCACTTTTTTGAATTCTTCATGATATGAAAATCCTGCAATCCATATAGGTATCTCTTTAAGCTCCTTTATTTTTCTAAATCCCTCTGTTTTTTCTAAAGATTCTTTAACTGTTTTAAAGAAAGAATGCTCTCTCAATATTCTAAACAAATGGTCAGAGGGGAGCCCGACTTTAACAAAGATATAAACATCAGATTTTCTTCTCTCATTTTCATATTCAATAGGAGGAACAACATTAAAACAGCTTTTTATCTTGCTTGACTTTATAGCTACTCCTATTTTGACGCTCCTTAATTTTCCATTATCATAAATGCCATCAAAATCTTGTGGAGTAATGTGGTCTGGATGGACTTTCATATCAAGCTCTATCTCTACCCCAAATTTATCTTTTAAGAATTTCTGAACACCATGTTCAGCTAAAATTCCCAAAATGAAATCGTCTGCCATTTGGACTTCACTTCTTACTCCTCTTATCCCTGTTCCATGACTCGCTCTGCTTGCATAAGCCATTTGTATAGCAAATTCAAAACATTTTTCATATTCTGGAAGAGCAAGAATGACAGTTCTTTCTTCTTTGAGTTTCTTCCAAGCATCTAAATCCGTCTTATCAAATTTCCATCTGCTCCCTTCTTTAACTGCCTTGATTTCCTTGCTGTTTTTAAAATAATTTTCAAAGGCTTTTTTTTCAATGCTTAAATATTCCTGTGCTTCTTTTGAACCAATCATTTCAGACATAAAACACACAAGAAATCTCTATTTTTAATCTTTACTTTTCGGACACTATTCGGACAGAAGTCAAATTACTCGGACGTATTGAAAGTTGTCGGACTATGTTGGGTTTTGTAGGTTGTCAAAACTACAGGACTTAATAAAAAAATATAAAAAGTCTGAATTTATTTAATTATTATGGGCGAATCTTTAGATAAGGTAAAAGAAAGAACAAAAAAACTTAAAGATAGGGAGATTTTAGAGTTACTTCTTGCCGAGATTTATAATATTAAAAAAGGTTTAGCATCAGAATCCAAAATAAGAGATTTATTTCAAGAAGAAATCCTTGAAAAAATACAGAATATAACAACCAATGAAGATTCCGATGATTATGATGACTCTGAAGATGAAGACGAGGATGAGGATAAAGAAGACATAGAAGAAATGAAAGAGAAACTAAAAAAAGATACAAAAAAACAGATAAAAAAAGAAAGAGAAAAGTATGAGCAAGAACGAAAAAGAAAAGAGTTTAGAAATAAACATGGTGGGGACATTGTGGTAAATAGACAAAAATGAAAGAAAAAGGTAATTCAAAATTATTCTGGGCAGAAATATTTATTGTAATGGGTGCTTTTTTAATATCTATTTCTTTAATAAATCTTATAAAATTAAATAGTATGTGGTTAGTCGTTGGATTGATTCTTGTTCTTATTGGTTCTGCTTGGAAAGCCGTTAAGAAGTAGATAACTCCATTAGTTCCAACCACTTATTTAATTCTAATTTCAACCTAAACTATTCAATCTCTTCATCTCATCAAACTTCCCCAGTTTTTCATACAATTCCAAGAGTTTCTTATCGATTTCTTGCCTTTCTAAATCAGTTATGTTCATTTCCAGAAGTTTTTCATAAATTCTAACAGCGTGGGCTCTTCTCATTTCTTTTTCGTAAATTTCTGCCTGCTTTCTGTAAAAATCCTTAATCATAAAATAGATATCTTGCTTTTCTATTAAATTAGCATCGTTCATCGCTTTTCTCATTGCCTCATCAACTTTATCAAAAATTCCTGCTTTGATGTATAATTTTGCTTCTCTGACATAATACTTAATTTTTTCAGAAAAGGCTATAGAAATTATAGCAACATTTTCAAACATTCTTGCAGCGTCACTATTCATAGATTTTCTCTCATAAATTTCTGCCAACTTTAAACAAACAAATTTTTTTGTATCAATGGGAAGCTTTTCATTTAGAAATCTTGTCAGATAATCTATCTGAACAAAATCCCCTTTCCCTTCAATTTCTTTTTCAATTTCTGATTTTGGAATGTTTCTATAGAACATGAATAACTAAGGGATAAAGATTATATAAGGATTATTGAGATGAAAAGAGGTTATTTTTCTTCATTCCCATTTTCTAATCTTCCTAATTTATATAAAACATATTTTCGTTTCGCTGAGTTATAATCTTTCTTTGAATAATAATTTATATTTTCTGGAATTTTAAATTCTTTCTTATATTTTCTTGCTAATTCAGCTAAGCCGTTTTCTCCCATCTTAATTATTATAATTGATATTTAGAATAAAATAAAATTTTATTTCTTCTTGGTAATCTCAATGCAGACACCTGCAGCCACAGTATTTCCCATGTCCCTTACTGCAAATCTTGACATAAATGAATTGTCTTTTTGTGTCTCTAAAGCAAGGTTTCCTTTTGGTTTAATTCTTACTTTAGCAACATCCCCGTTCTTCAAAAAGTCTGGGTTCTCTTTAATAACTTGCCCTGTCTTTGGATCAATCTGCGCGATTAATTCTACAAATTGGCAAGGAACTTGAGCTGTATGAATATGGAATACTGGTGTGTATCCTTTAGCTAATACAGTTGGGTGATTAATCACAGCAACCTGCGCTATAAACTCCTCTACAACTGGAATTGGTTTTGCAGCGTCGCAAATAACATCTCCTCTTGCAATGTCCTTTTTTCCTACACCCCTTATATTTATTCCAACGTTATCTCCAGCTACTGCTTCAGTAAGATTTTCATGATGCATTTCTATTGACTTAACTTCTCCTTCAATACCCTCACCAGTTCTTCCTGGCAGAACTTTAACTTTTTGTCCTGTTTTCATAATTCCTGTTTCAATCTTTCCAACAGGAACTGTTCCAATACCAGTGATTTCATAAACATCTTGACAAGGCATTCTCATTGGAAGGTTAGTTGGTAGTTCAGGTTCAGGAAACAAATCAAACTGCTCCAAAACTGTTGGCCCTTTATACCAAGGCGTTTTATCTGATTTCTTAGTAATGTTATCTCCTTTTAATCCAGAGCATGCAATAAAATTAACCTTTGATAAATCTAATCCAACAGTTTTGATTAGTTCAGAAACATCTTCCTTAACTTTGTTGAATTTTGCTTCATCATAATTTACTGTGTCCATTTTATTAACTGCAACACATAATTTTGTAACACCCATTGTTCTTAACAACCACAAGTGCTCTTTTGTTTGAGGTTGGACACTTTCCTGAGCAGCGATAACCAGAAAAGCAGCGTCTGCTTGTGAAGCGCCAGTAATCATGTTTTTAACAAAGTCACGGTGTCCAGGCGCGTCAATAATTGTAATTTGATATTTCTGAGTTACAATTTTTTTATAAGCCAAATCAATTGTGACTCCCCTCTCTCTTTCTTCCTTAATCTTATCCATAATATAAGCAAATTCAAAACCCACTTTTCCATGCTTTTCAGCTTCAGCTCTGAGCTTTTTCATTTCTTGCTCAGAAACCGCACCACTTTGAAATAAGAGTTGTCCGACTATTGTTGATTTTCCGTGGTCGACGTGCCCGACGAACACAACATTCATATTTGGTTTTTCTTTTGCCATTTTTTCTGTTTGTTTAACATAAAATTCTGTAAGAATTTTTAATATTGATTTAAAAAAAATTACATTTATAAATCTTTCTGTAAATTTTTTATTCTTTGTATTCAAATAATTAGTTTTATAATCTCATTTTCTTTTAAATTTTTATGAACCCAATAATTATCCAGTTGCTTCTAGGAGCAGTTCAAGGAATTACTGAATGGCTTCCTATAAGCTCAAGTGGAATTGTTACTTTAATCAATACAAATTTTTTAGGAATTACCGACGTGGGCGTGTTGCTCCATACTGCATTGTTTCTTCATCTCGGAACTTTTTTCGCAGCCCTCATCTATTTCAGAAAAGATGTTTTGCATTTGTTTAGAACTTTGTTTAAATACAAACATCAAGATGAATCTTCCAAAAGAACTCTAAAGTTTTTAATAATAGCGACTATTATAAGCGGAATTATAGGATTGTTTATTTTAAAATTTTTAATTTCATTTGAAGAACAATCAGAATTTACAGGAAAATCAATAACTGCTTTTATAGGCATACTTCTATTATTTACAGGAATAATTCAAATTAAAATTAAAAACATTGGGCTGAGAAAAGAAAGAGATATAAAAAACTCTGACAGCATTCTTTTGGGAGTCTCTCAGGGATTTGCTTCTCTCCCAGGAATATCAAGGTCGGGAATAACCATCTCAACATTACTTCTGAAAAAATTCGACGACACAACAGCCCTAAGATTATCTTTTTTAATGAGTCTTCCAATTGTCTTACTCGGAAATTTATTTCTTAATTTTCAGGACTTTACTCAAATAGTGAATTCAGCATCAATCTATGGTTTGCTTGCATCTTTTTTCTTTGGAATTCTGACAATTCATTTTCTAATGAATCTTTCAAGAAAAATTAATTTAGGATGGTTTGTTTTGATATTTGCTGTGTTGATGTTGGGAAGTTTGTTGATATAGAATTACTGATTTTCTGACAACTTCTTGGTTTAGAATTTTAGTGCTAACTTCTTAATAGTAACAAATAGAAAGGTTTAAAAATATCTTATTCTGATTAGGATAACAAAATGCCTAAATATTCAGTAAAACAATTAGAAAGTTTGGTTCAAGAAGGGAAATTTAAAAAGAAAGAAATTAAGGTAACTTATACCTCTGAATTTTTATCTAGAACTTGGAATTGTCTAAAAACAGGAGGAATTATTGGATCAATTTTGGGGATTGGTCTCGGTTTGTTAGGAGCGACTATACCTAATGAGAGCAAAGCTATTGAAATGGGACTAACAGGATTCCTTGGTTTTGGAGGTCTTACAACTGCCCTTACTGCAGGCACAATTGGTTTTTATAATTGGAAAGAAAATGCTAAACCTTATATTAATGCTGGAGGAAAGGTTCTCTATCAGGAAAAAGGATTAAAATTAAACAAACATAAATTTATTTTACCTTCAAATTATAATGACTCAAATAAAGAGTTAGAATTTAATATTCCTTTTCAAGGTTATTTTGACTTTTGAAATTAAAAATAAATGTATAACTTTATTGATTCTCTCCCCCTTCCCCCTCAACTTTTCCCAAATCATTTTCCTCTTTGCTGTTTTCTTATTGATTTTCTGATAATCCTTTACGGTTACGTATCTTCCTGACAACATCGTTCTTCAAACTCATTGGAACTTTTTCAAACTGCTGGTCAAGCAAAGAAGAACTCCCACGCCCCTCTGTTGCTGAACGCAAGTCATTTGACCATCCAATCATTTCTGCAACAGGAAGCTTTGCCTTTATTTCTACATTCATTCCTTCTTGATTAACATTGATTATCTGTCCTCTTTTACCATTGACTAATTTAGTTATTGCACCCAAAAATTTTTCAGGTATTTCAATAACATGTATTTGCAATGGCTCCAAAAGTGACAGATTTGCTTTGTTCATTGCTCCTTTAATTGCTTCTCTGACCGCAGGATAAACTTGCGCAGGTCCTCTATGAATAGCATCCTCGTGGAGTCTTGTATCAACAAGAGAAACTTTCATTTTCATGCACGGCTCACGAGCCAAAGGTCCTGTATCCATAACCATTTCAAAAGCATCAAGCACCATTTCAATAACTTCTCCAATATGAACTTCTCCTCTTGTTTGATCAAGAAAAATATTTCCCTTGTAAACATCTCTAACATTTCTAATTGTATCACCATCCCATCCTAATTCAGAAAACATTTCACCAATTTCTTTATTCTTTTTCTTTACTCTTCCTTCTCTCAATTCCCCACTTTTAATTGCTTCATAAATGTTTTCTTCCAAAGGCTCTACCATCATAAAGAAGCTGTTATGCTTGTTTGGACTTCTTCCTTCTACTGATTGCGACTCTTTATTTACTGTTTCTCTATAAACAATAATAGGAGCTGATGTCTGAACATCCAAGCCTTTTTCAGATTTAATTCTGTTCTCTATGATTTCCAAATGCAATTCACCCATGCCAGACATTAAATTTTCTCCTGTCTGTTCATTAATTTCTATTTTAATAGAAGGATCTTCTTTTGCAACATGTTTCAATACCTCTACTAATTTTGGCAAGTCAGCTGCTTTTTTAGCTTCAATTGACTTTGTAACAACAGGCTCAAACAAATGCTTTATTGCTTCAAAAGGTTCCATTGGATTTTCACTAACAGTCTCGCCTGCAAAAACATTCTTCAATCCCACAATTCCTATAATATTTCCAGCACCAACTTCATTGACAATAATTCTTTGAGCTCCCTTGTATGCAGATACTTGTTGCACTCTTACATTTCTTTTTGCGAGATTCATGTATGCCTCATCACCCTGTTTTACAGTTCCTGAGAACAATCTCCCACAAGCAACCTCTCCTGCGTGTTTGTCTACGACAATTTTGGTTGGAACAAAAACAAGTTTTCCATTAGGGTCACAGTTTATCAGAGACTTTCCTATTTCAGAATCAATTTCTCCATGCCAAATTTTAGGAATTCTATATTTTTGAGCATCAACAGGATTAGGATGGTGCTTAACAGACATTTCCAAAACAACTTTATGCAATGGTGCTTTTTTAGCCAATTCTTTGTAATTATCATTTTTATAGGCATCAATAACATCCTTGAAAGTCAAGCCTTTTTCTTTCATATATGGAAAGCTTAAAGCCCACTTATGGAATGCAGAGCCAAATGCTACAGTTCCCTCTCCAACACCAACTTTCCACTTTTCCTTGTATCCTTTCGGAGCAATATTTTCAATTAATTCATTAACATGCTCAATAATAGAAAGAAACTTTTTTTCCATTTCTTTTGGAGTTAATTTTACTTCCTTGATTAATCTGTCAACCTTGTTTATGAAAAGAACAGGTTTTACTAATTCTTTTAGTGCCTGTCTTAAAACAGTTTCTGTTTGTGGCATGACACCTTCAACAGCACAGCATAAAACAATGCATCCATCAACAGCCCTCATAGCCCGGGTAACGTCTCCTCCAAAGTCCACATGTCCTGGAGTGTCAATTAGATTAATTAAGTAATCTTCGCCTCTGATGTTGTGAATCATGCTAACAGAAGCTGAGTCGATAGTAATGCCTCTTGTGGATTCGTCTTCGTGAAAGTCCAAAACAAGCTGCTTTCCTGCGAGTTCCTCAGATATCATTCCAGCACCGAGAAGCAAATTATCTGACAAAGTTGTTTTCCCGTGGTCAATATGCGCAGCTATCGCGATGTTTCTAATCTTGTCCTGCTTTTTCATTAATTTTGTTATTTCTTTTTCAGATGCCATTTTTATTAGAATAATTAATCAAAATAAAATTTGTTTAAAAAGTTATTGTTAAATTAATATTTTCCAAAATATTCTACAAATGACTGAGACTTTCTATAAACTTTTCTTTCAAGAATTGATTTAACTTCATTTAGCCATTCTTGCATTAAATGATTTTTTTCTTCATCAGGCCATATAACTGTTGTAACAGATTTTTTTGATGTAGTTATAACTTTATCTTCAACTTTGCTAATATTCTTTAAAGGAATTCTTGTTCTAAAAAGCCTCCAATTTCTTTTGCTACCAACTACACTAAAGAAAGTTGCCCACTCCTTTCCAGTTGAGGGTAAAAACTGATTCATAACATAACACTTTTCATGGGGAAGATTATCTTTTTTTTGTATTTGATAATCTAATCCTTTTCTTAATTTATCTGCTTCCATAATTTTCAATTAATATTCTTAGTTTTTAAGAATTATTGTGATAGAATTATTTATGCTCACAGTCATTGTTTGGTGGTTGAATATAATCCACATGATACTTCTTTCTAAAATCTCTTATTTTTGGGTGTAATTCCTCATCCCACAGCCACAGCGATATAATTGGTTTTAAGTAATCATGGGGGCAGGCATACTGACTTGAAAAAATATCTTCATCATCCATTACTCTTCCATCAGGAAGTTTCAACTTACTGATTTTTATTTTAAATTCATTTCTTTCAGGATTATAAATAACATCAAAATCCTCTATTTTTGCACCATCTAAATAAATTTCTTCTAAAGTTTTATTGAATACCAAATACACAACTCTTTCTAACTTCTCTTTTTCTTCATCAAAACCTTCCCAAACTTCCCTCTCTTTATACTCTCTCTGAAGAAAAGAATTTCTGACAAAATTCATATGTTTTTCTAAAGCCATAAATTAATTATTATCTTATAATTTATAAGAACTATTGTGATTAATCATTATCGAGCACTATCAGCCTGCGCTTCTGCTTCTTTCTTTTTTCTCATTGCAAAACTTTCCTGATTTCCTTCAGAAGCCATAATTATTTCTTCTGCTAATCCCTGCACAATGGTTTTTTTCTTGTTAAATGCTTTGTCTGATGCTCCATGAACAATATTTCTCAAAGCAAGATTCACTCTTCTCAACGGAGAAACATCAACTGCTTGAGGATACCTCGCCCCACCATATTCAATCATAGTAATTTCGTCCCTTGGGGCAGAGTTTTCAATTGCTTTAACCAGAATCTGGACAGGATTTTTCTGAGTTTTTTTCTCTATCAATCCAAATGCTTCTAAAACAATTTTCATATTTTTTGAATATTTTCCTGTTGCTTTTCCTTTTTGCAACTTGTGCTTTTTTCCTCGGTGTCCTGCAACAGCAACCCTGTTCATCAATCTTTCAACAATGTTCACCTTAATTTGTCCGAGTTTTTGCACATTCCTTCCCTGACTTTTCAAAATCAGTTTTGGCTGAAGATTTATTGACGACTTTAATCCAGGATCTTCTACAACCACCTCATTTATATCATACAAATCAAATATTTTGAAATTTGGTAATGTTTGTGATGTCATCTTATCTCCTACCCTTTTCAATCTTGCCAGCAACTAATCTTGCCAATGGTTGATCATTTACTTGAATAACTTGAAATCTAATTCCACGAATATCTCCTTTTGCTCGTCCTTGTTTTCCTCCAATTCTTTCAATCATAACTTCATCATGCTCATCAATTAATTTTTGTGCTAAATTTCCAGGAATAAAAGCTCCAACAGTCTTCCCATTTTTTGTCAATTGAACCTTGCAACATTTTCTCATTGCAGAATTTGGCTGTGCAGCTTCTTTTTGGAACTTAGAAAGAACAATCCCTTTTGCCTGGCTTGCACCCTTTAATGGATCAGACTTCTCAAAAAGATTTAGAGTTTTCACTTTATATTTACGATCCTTCCATCTGAACTTTTTCCTGTTCTTTTTCTGTTTTAATGCGCTTTTTAATCCCATAAAATAATTGTAATTAAGTTTGTTTTTAAACATTTTGCTCGCGACTAAAGTCGCTCAATTAATGAAGTAGTTAATAGAAAAAATTATTGTTGATATAAAGAAAGATTTATATTCAATTAGAAAATTTATTTTATTTGTTTTTAAGAGGAAAATAAGATTTTTTTAATTCCTCTCCTTCCTTAAAGGTAATCTTTTCTAAATTTTTTAAATCTGTTAATCCAAAAAATTCCCATTGGATTGTTTTTTCATTTGAAATACGAAATCGATATTTACCATCTGAATCAGGATTATCTTCTAGAAGCAAGGGTCCTTCATATAAATGACCATTTATTTTATATTTAAAATAACCTAATGTAGCTTTTCTAATTGGTTCTATAATTAATTTTAAAGCATCCATAGTCAAAGAATATTATCTAATTTTATAAAGATTTATATTTTTTATAGATACTTTTAAAATTATCAAACAATCCTAAATTCTCTCCCGAAAAAATCTTTGACTATTTTTTGCATCTCCAAGAACCTTCTTTTATTTCTTCCGATTAATGCTGCTTTACTCTGGCTTCCCGCAGTTATTATGATTTCGTTTTCTTTAACTTCTATATCTCTAAATTTAACAGGACTAATTATATCTTCAATAAAACTCTTCACATCTTGAATTCCCTGAGGTTTTGTAATAATCTTTATTTTTTTCCTAAGAATCTCACTCATGTGTTTTACATTTTCCCCATTCTTACCAATTGCTTTGGATACTAATTTTTTTGGCACACAAAATATTATTGTCTCATTGTATTTAAAACAAAATCTTGTATTTACTCTGCTAATTTTTCCAAATAAATTTAAATATCTCATATCTTGCATATTTATTGTGTTTACCATCTTTTTAATAAAGATTTTAGAAACAATCTGTTTATAAAACTTTCCGAAGAGAAATTTATTTATAATAATCTTCAATAACCTTTTTATATTCTTTTGATTTTGTTAAAGCATCAAAACTTTCTAAAGCTCTGCTCTCATTAAATTTTTTTCTACCAGTCTGGTTTTTATAAATTTGTATTTTTCTAATCTCACCGCTTTTTATTCTTTCTATGAATTTCTCTGCCCCTTTTCTAGTGTCATCATCAACTAAATCCATTATGTTTCCCATATTAAATTAAATAATAACAAATTTTTATATCTTTCTACTTATTAACACTCTCAACAATTTTCTTCTTCGCTGTTTTTTTGTCTTCTTCTTTTTTTATTAAAGGTCCTATAACTTTAACGAGAAGTCCTGGAAGTCCTGTGCCTATTGGAACTGGCTGATTTAGAATTATATTTTCAATGACACTTGACAATTTATCCTTGTTTCCTTTTATTGTAGCATTTACAAATTGTCTAACAGGCATTTCAAAAGTTGCCCTTGCTAATATTGATGATTTCTGCGCAATAATCCCCATTCTTGTCACACCCTTAATTTCTCCTGTGTTGGTCATAGCATCAGCGACTAATTTTAGATGCCTTATATTAATGTCCAGTCCCTGAGTGTTAATCACATTTTGTATTTCATTGATTATTAATTGCCTTGCTGCCTCGATTCCAAACACCTCTGCAACTTCATATAAGTCATTTGAAATTAATTTATCCTTGTTAACTTCTTTTAATTCAATTATTTTTTTTAGATTTGTTCCGAGGGTTATTATCACAAAATCTTTTTCTTTTTTAACAATTAAAATCTGTTTTATTCCTTTGACACCAGAAATTATTGTTTTTTTGAGTTTCTCTTTGAGTTGATATATTTCTTTGAAATCAAGTTCAGAGGCATTTAAAATTATTGAATCTGTTTTTTCTTTTACATTAAAGCCGAGCTTATTAAGCCTCTCAACGATTTTCTTCACTGAAGCATGAGTTTGTTTCAATCCTTTTTTATCAATTTTAATTTCAATCTTTTTATCACTGAAATCCAAATTAATTTCTGAAGCCACTTCTTTCAATGTAATTTCTTTTATTTTTTCAGCAAGAACTCTCGCATCTTTTTCATTATTATACTCTTTGTTCAAATAAATCTCCATTTTTGGAGAAGAAGGTTTTTTCCTTGCATCACAAATTTCAATAAGCCTTGGAAGACCCATGGTAATCTGCATTTCTTGCACACCAGCAAAATGGAAAACATTCAATGCCATCTGTGTTGAAGGCTCCCCAAAAGATTGAGCTGTAATAATTCCAACAGCTTCTCCTGGATCCAATTTTTCATTAACATGAAGCCTTGATATATCTATTCCATCATCTCCATATTTATATTCTATGATATTATTGTTGCTGTCCCTTACTGTTCCATCGTATTCTATTCTTAAATCTTGAAGAGCATTTGCTAATCTCCTGTACAAATAACCAGATTTTGGAGTTCTCAATGCAGTATCCATTAATGAGTCTCTTCCTGTGACTGCACCGAAAAAAAATTCATCAGGTCTCAGTCCTTTTATGAACGGGCTGCTGATAAATCCTCTTGCTCGAGGAGACAAATCTTTTTGTTTAAAGAAAGATAATGTCCTGTCATTGTAACCAATTTCAATTCTTTTTCCCCACAAAGCCTGCTGTCCAACGCAACAAGCCATTTGTGTAATATTCAAAATGTTTCCTCCGCCGCCAGACATAATCATATGATTTATCGGATTATCATCTGGAAATTTTCTCTTTACTATTTCTCCAATTTTTGTCCTGACATCATTGAGAACTTGAAGTATTTTTATTTCTCTTGACTCTTCTCCTGTTTTGCCTGGAATTATCTCGAGAGTTTTTTGGTTATAGAATTCAATTATTTCATTTGTCTTTTTCTTTGCTTTTTTAATAATTTCTTCTCCCATCTCAATTACACTTTCGTCTAAATCCAAATCTTCAATAGAAATGGTTATTCCTCTGTCTGTTAGATAGTTTGTTCCAAGATTAAAGGCTTTCTTGATTATTTTGAATGTTTCTTCTCCTCCAATTACTCTGTCCAGTTCTTTGACTAATTCTCCGTCCTCTTCGCCAAAAGTAAACTTGTCTATTTTCCCATTGGTAATTTTTCCATCTCTGATTTTAATAGAATCATTTGAAAAGTTAATTTTTGGAAATATCTCAGAGAACAATTCTGTTCCAGAAACTGTTTTTTTTGAAATTTGGGCATCAATTCCTGATTTGTGAAGAATCTGATTTGCATAATCCCTTGAAAATTCCCCTATTCCAAATAAATAATTTCCAGTAATTGCATCTGACTTACATCCAACAAGGTTTGTGTTGTTTTTTGGAGAGATTAAGTTTTTCTTAACATCAAGAAGTATTTTTGCTTCTGCTCTTGCTTCTTCTGTTTGGGGAGAGTGGATGTTCATTTCATCTCCATCAAAGTCAGCGTTGTATGGAAATGTCGCTGCTGGATGTAATCTGAATGTTCTTCCTGGAAGAACTTTTACAAAGTGAGCCATCAAACTTCCTCTGTGCAAACTCGGATGCCTGTTGAATAAAACAATATCTCCATTCTGTAAATGCCTTTCAACTTTGTATCCTGGAGAAAGTTCATTTATTATTTCTTCCTTAAGTTCGGGAGTTATCTTTTTCCTTTTTCCATCAGGCCTTATAATATAATTTGCTCCTGGATACTCTTCTGCTTTTTCAATTAACTTTTTTAATTTTTTAATATTCAAGTCATTGACAGTTTCAGCAACACTAACTATTTTGGCAATTTCATAAGGAATACCAACTTCATTAATTTCTATATATGGGTCCGGAGAGATTACTGTTCTTCCAGAATAATTGACTCTTTTGCCTGCCAAATTTTTTCTAATTCTTCCTTCCTTTCCCTTGATTCTTTCTGTGATTGTTTTCAATGGCTGTCCGCTTCTATGCCTTGCAGGAGGAATTCTTGCAACAGTATTGTCAAAAAAAGTTGTAATGTGGAATTGCAATAAGTCCCATCAATCTTCAA
>CAZHRM010000016.1:0-14468 GCA_964534855.1 Candidatus Woesearchaeota archaeon | reverse complement strand
TTGATTTTTTATTTTTTATTTTTTATTTTTTAAATTATTTTTAAAAAAATGCGCGAGCCGGGATTCGAACCCGGGTCACAACGTTGGCAACGTCATATACTAACCACTATACTACTCACGCATGATTGATTAAAGAAAGAGAGGTTTAAAAAATATTTCCTGCTGACTTTGTTTTAATGTTGATTAAATGAATTTATCATATTACTTCCTAAAAAGGATAGTTGTTTTTGTGATAAGTTATATTACATCCCTAAAAACTTTAATGATTCATAAATTAAAAATGCTGGCCAAACAATAGCTTTTAAAAATCCTAAAACACCCATCCAAAAGCCAGTTGCAGTAGAGATATAATAAATTACTGCTCCAATAAAACCAAAGCCATAAACAGCACTTCCACAACCGCAACCTGTATTGCAGACATTATGTTTCATATTTTTTCTTTTCATATTTGCCTCCTTGTATTTTTATCAATGGTCCCAGCATACTCATGATATACTTAGTTTAAACAATCATCTACTTTTTTTCTTCTTATTAACCTTAATTTTCTTCTTTACTTTTTTATTAGTATTGGCTCTGGTTTTCTTTTTTGTTCTTTTAACCCTCTTCTTTACTCTCTTCACTTTACCTGCTTTTTTTCTTTTATTGACTGATTTTTCTCTTTTGCTTATTTTTCTCTTTTTTCCGATTTTAATTCCTTTTTCTATTTCAAAATGGCGAGTTTCTGTTGAATGATCTGTTCCCCTCATTTTTAAAATTTCTATAAATCTTTCTCTTTTATTTTTAATATTTATAAAGTGCAAAAGAGTTATGCTGTCTGCTTCAAATTCAATTGGAGAGATTCCCCCACTTTTCTTAGAAGGATCGTATTGTACTGTTAGTAGAGTTGTACAATTCCATTTTCCGATTATGTCAAATAACCCTAACATTGATTTTTTTCTAGATAATTCTTCATCAAATAAAATAGAAAAGCTTGTGATGCTATCTATTACTAATCTTTTTATTTTATATTTAAGAACTGTCGTCTCAATTGGTCCCCCTCCTTCATCCAGCATCATTTTAACTTTTTCTGGGGAATATTCAAGAAAAATAAATTTTCCGGATTTTTCTACTTTCTCTAAATCCCAACCAAATTTTTTCATATTCCTGTAGAAATCTTCTTTTTTTTCTTCAAAAGTTACATAAAGAACATGTTCTCCTCTTTTTATTCCTTCTAATAAAAATTGTAATGCGAATATTGTTTTTCCACTGCCACTTCCTCCTGCAACTAAGTTAATCGATTCTTTTTCAAACCCTCCTTTTACCATTTCATCAAACTTAGAAATTCCTGTAGGTATTTTTTCCTCTTTCATACTTGTTTAAATAAATTCTATTTTTTAAATATTCCTAAACAGAAGATATTGCACTTAATAATATTTTTGATAAGATTACCCTTATTATGAAAAAAATTGTCAAACTTATGACGAGCATTGGTATAAATAGTTTTAACCCTTCTTTTCCTTCACCTTTATTTACCAACCCTATTACTAAGCTTGAAATTAAGTCTGTTATAATTATAAATAAAATAGAAAAATAAATTATAAAATTAAGTGAAATTGGTACTTTGCTAAAAGTTAATGGCAAATCCATTTGAGTAACACTTAAATCAGGAGTTTTTGAGGCAAGATTAATTACTATCTCAACAAGCACAGAGCTTAATCCAAATAATAGAGGAGCTCCTATACCTGCAGCGATAAATATGAATATAACATACATTGAAATTGTTGACGCTGCCTTTTTTTCAATAATTTCTTTTTGCTTCATATTTCTTGAAGTTTCCTCCAACAAATAAGATATATTCCCCCCAGCCTTTAAACCAGAAATTATTAATGTTATAACTTTCGATATTTTTTCAGAATCTATTCTTTTACTCATTTTTTTAAATGCATCTATAATGTCTTTTCCTGTAGCAATGTCTTTTCCAGTTTTTAGTATTTCTTTATCTAAAGGATCGAATTCTGGTCTTGCTGAAAGTAGAAATGCTCTATCAGTAGTTATTCCTGCTCTTAGATTACTTGCCATTAATGATATGACATCTGGAAACACCCCCTCCATTTTTTTAATTCTAGCGCTTGCCTTTAAACTTATCTTAAAATAGAAAAAAATATTTGATAGAACAAAAATTACAAGAGAATAAAGAAGGTTTATTTTAAAAAAGTAAAATAAAGTTGAGGAAACCAGTGATATACAAATTATCAATCCAAATATCGAGTTGTGATATTTTTGGGAGGATACATCTACTCCAGAATTTATTATGTTTTTTTCATACATATCTCTTAATTTTTTAGGGTAGAATTTTAGAGTGTTCATAATAAGCTTGGCCTCCTTGATTTAATTAATCCCAAAAACATGATTTGTATGAAAATAACAAATCCAAACAATGAAAAGAATATTAATTTTACTATATTCCCAGGAATCTCTAAAATAGAGGAGAGTATTATTAAGAAGGTTACTCCCAGCGAAGGTAAAACAACTGCTATCAACATATAAAACATAACTAAAGGATTTAATTTACTTCCATAACTTTGGATTTGAATAGCCTGTTCATCACTTAAGGCTCTTACACCCTCTTTAATTACAATACCCATATCGCTTCCTGCCCTCATACCGTTACTTATCTGCCATAAAATTCTTTTTAGATATTTAGAAGTATTCAATTTTCCATACTTCTCTATCGCTTCTATTTGAGAAACTCCTGCATTTATTTCTTTAGTTATTTTTTTAAATTCCTCACTGACTTCTTCATAATTTGAATTTGAAATATTGACGATTATTCTGAAAATAGGAACTCCTGAATTTAATTGTACCATCATATCCTGCAAAACAGAAATTAGGTTTTTTTCAATATTTCTTTCCTTCCGTGTGGCGAACATTCTTGGGTAATATAATTGATTAGATAAAATAAGAACTGAAATCAGAAAAGCAGAACCCAAACCATAGAAATAAAAATTATTTGCATTAAATACTCCGAGTGCTGAAGTTAATACAACAGAGAGAAAGAGTATATTAAGCAAAAAAGACCTATAGCAGATAGAGAGGTATTGTCTTCTATTTATTTCTTCTCCAGAATTTTTAAGATAATCATCAAGTTTGCTTTTTTTTGTTCGAGTAAATTTAATAAATCTCTTGCTTCTTCTTTTCAGAATTTCTGTGTCAAAAAAAGTAAGAGGTATTTTAAATTTCATTTTATAATTCTGTTTTATCTTTTTTTGATACCAATATCTCTTTTATCCAATTATGTTTTATTATTGAGCTAAGTTTTTCTTTATTAGTATAATAAAGATTCATTACTTTTCCAAATGATTCTAAATCTCTTATCTTATTTTTTAATAACCAATCAAGAATTAATTTTTTATTTTCTAAATTTTTATCTATTGCCTTTTGATCCATTCCAGTATGCCTACTTAATTCATCGAAAAAAGACAGGCTTTTATTATGAATTGTAAATTCGTCTTTTTCAGGAACCCATCTATATAGAAGATTTGCTGTAAAAGTTTCTTTTCCAGGCATAAATTCTGCTACTTGAAATGTTCTTCTATAACCTCTTCTTCTATCCCTAAACATGACTACATTTAAATTTACACTGCCCAACATTTCTGGAGGTATATTTATCGGAGGATTGATTAATCTTCTAATTGTTTCATTTGCAGTATCTGCATGTACAGTTGAATAAACAGAGTGCCCGGTGTGCATTGCCTCAAATAAAACTTCTGCTTCTCTTTGTTTTCTTATTTCTCCTAAGACAATCCTGTCTGGTCTCATTCTTAATGAGTTAACAAGCAAATCAAGCATTGAAACTTCTCCTTTACCTTCTGGATTGGGAGTTCTTGTTACTAAAGGACACCAGTACAAAAATTCTGGCAACATTAATTCTCTTGTATCTTCTATACTAATAATTCTATGGTTTGGAGGAATGAATGGCATGCAAGAGTTAAGGAAAACTGTTTTTCCAGAAGCTGTACCTCCTGAAAACAATATATTCATTTCATATTCTATAGCTAACCATAAGATTGCAGCTATGTCTTTATTTACGGTTTTATTTTCAATTAAATCTATTATTGTCCAAGGATCTCTCGCAAATTTTCTTATTGTTATTGTATTTCCTTTTGTTGAAATAGGATAAAGGACAGCGTTTGCTCTGTCTCCTGTCACAACATGCGCATCAAGAAGCGGTGTTAGTATGCTTATCTGCCTTCCAACTCTCCTAGCAATTATATTTGCATAATTAATTACTTCTTCTTCAGATTTAAGAATAATGTTTGTCTGCAGCCACCCATGTCTTTTATGATATACTCTAACATCCTTCATGTTTGATATTACAATTTCTTCTAGTGAAGGATCATTTATTAGAAATTCTATTTTTCCAAGACCGAGCATTTCTTGCATTAAAATTCCTATGAGAAAATCCTCAGTTTCTTTTATGATATTAGGAACTTTTTCTTTTAGTAATTTAGAAGCATCTTCCATAAATTTACCTTTAATTCTCAAAACTGATTTTTGGTCAACTATCTCTCCGGCAGCAATAGCTGTAATAGAGATTAATTCTTCTCTTATGTCGTCAAGCAGAGCTGATGTTCCAATATCTATTTTTGGGACGGATAGATTATAATATAATCCCCTCTCTTTTTTTTCTATTCTTATATTTACTTTTGCTTTGTCTATTACAAGTTCATAACTTTCTTTCAGTTCACCTGGTTTTTCTTTAATTGTTTTCTTAGAGTCTTTTATGTATTTTTTATCTTTTATTATTTTTGAGGCCTTTGGTTTTAAATCTTTTTTAATTTTATTAGTATGTGAGATTATTTCCTCTATTTGATCGTTTTTGTAACCATTTTCCTTAAGCAGATTTACTATCTCTTGGTTAGAATAATCTTTTTTTATGGCTTCTTTTACCCATTCTTTTATATGGCTCTCTCTTTTCATCTTTGCAACCATTTTTTAACAAATCTTCATTTCCTCTTTTTTATTTTTTTATTTTTTTTCTGATTCGGCTTTTTTCTTTATTTTACTCTTTGGAGTAGTTTTTGATTTCTTTGATTTTGTAGTGGGAAATGTTTTGGGAATACTTTGTTTTTGTTGGAGTTCTTTGGAATCTTCGAGTGTCTTTGACTTTGGTTTTTGAAGTGTTTCTTTCAAACTCTTTAAATCTTTAGTGGATTTTTTTTCTTTTTTGGTTTTTTCTTGTTCTTCAGTTGGTTTAACATTTATTCTTATTTCTGGGTCATCAAAAGCAGGGTATTCTATTATTACCAGTTCATGGTCTTCTAAGATTTTTCCCCATTCTAAAGCCTTTTCTTTTGGTATTTTAAATAATCTTGAAATCGTCCCAGTGCTTAACTCTTTTTTCTCTTTTAGTAAGCTATATAATCTGTCTAAATCTGTTTCTGATTTTTTTTTCTCCTTCCTTAGTATAGGATATGCTTCCTTTATCGCAGTTTCTTCCTGTTTTCTATGTTTTAGAAATCTCATGCCCGCAGCAAAAATTATTATTAAGAGAATCACCCATTGTGCAATAAAGGCTAAGAGGGGTAAATTCAAATTAAAATTTTCAGAAATTCCTTTTGTAACCATGCCAGAAAACACTGAATTGTATGTATCTCTTTCTTTAAAAAATAAAAATAAATTTAATGATGCTATTATTAGTACTATTATTATTGTTATTGTAAAACCTCCTTTTCTAGTCACCATTTTATTAAAAGATAATCCTTTGTTTTATACAACAAATTAATTATATAAACCTTACTAAAAAATAAAGTTTATATCTCCCTTCTGATTCTGAAAATATTTATATACTTGTTTTATTGTTAAGATTAAGATTGATTATACAGAAAACAAGGATAAACTGCTGCCCTAAAGCAGCAGACAATTGCTTTGCAATTGTCCCTTCTTTTCTGGCTAAAAAACTCCAGAAAAAAACACAAGGAGTTTTTTATATAAGATTTATTTAAAATGAAAAGAGGGAAAAATTTTTCGAAAAGAGGACAAGCAGGAATTGAATATATGATTCTCTTAGGATTTGTTACTTTTATAATCATGTCTATTTTAGTTTTGGCATTTGTTTATTCTGACAGGATAAAGGATAGAATTAAACTAAACCAGGTTGAAAATTTTGCTGTCCAGCTTGTTAATTCAGCAGAAACTGTTTTTTTTGCAGGAGAGCCTAGCAAAACCACTGTTAGACTTTATCTGCCAGAAGGTGTTACAAGTTTGGAAATAAAATGTAGTGGTGGGGGTTACCCTCTCTGTCCGGTTGGAGAGTCTTATTATTTAATTTCAACTGTAATTACAAGTTCTGGGGAGAATAGAAGAGCATTCAAAAGCAAGGTTCCTATTCAAGGAGTGATTCCTACAGAAACTGGAACAAAAAAATTATCTCTAGAAGCGAAGGAAGATTATGTTCAGGTGAGTTAATAGTGCGCAGTTTGTTAAAACCGAATTACAAACAAACCTCTCCTCTGGGAACTTTTAGGGTGTTAAAGAAACAAATTATATTTTTATTCGCTGGCCCATCTTGTTCTGTACTTTGTATATCTATAGAATCTTTAAAGATATTATAACTCCCTGGTTCTAAAAAGAATCTTGAAGTCTTAGAATCAAATGGATTTTCTCTGTTACTTCCTTCTTCAGTAAATATCAACTCTATCTCAAAAAAACCTGCAATTTCATTATCCCTGTTATGAACTTCAATTGAACATTCTATGGTTTTGTCTATACAAATATCTTCTTTGTATTGGTTACAAGTAGATGTTTTGTTGAGATTTATCATAGAATAAGATATTTGTTTTGTTATACATCCTAACTCTGAATCATAAGTTGATTGAGAATCACTATCTTCACTATTGCTCTCTTCATCAATCTCTGACAAATCGACATTATCTTCATCATTTTTATCCTCTTCTTTTATTAAACTGCCAGCAATATTTTCTCCTTCATTGGTTTTATTGTCCTTCAGGATAAATATGCCTGCTACTAAAATCAAAAGAAATATTAGGGCTACGAAAATTACAATTATTTTTACACTTCCTTTTTTCATATCGAGAAAAATGAATTATCATATATAAAACTAACCCATCCAAATTCTGCCGTACTTCTCTTTGAGGAATGATATAAGAAGTTTTTTATATATGTTCATTTATTAATTTTGAGAGGTGTAAATGAAATTTAAAAGTATACAGCAGATTGTTAAGTCTGCAAAGAAAAAAAAGAAATCTCAAACTACAATTGAATTTATAATTCTTTTTGCAGCAGTTTTGTTTTTCTTTGTATCTCTTTTTGCAGTTATTCAGTTAAATATAGAAAAAAAGAACATTGAGAAAGAAAGAGTTATAGCTCAGAACATAGCTTTAGATATTCAAAATGAAATTAGCCTTGCTGCAGAGTCCTCAGAAGGTTATTACAGAGAGTTTGAAATTCCAAGTAATATTTTGGGAAAAGATTATGAAGCAGACATAGTGGGAGATAGAATTTATATTAGGATGGGAGAAAATGTTGGAGTCTCTTATAAAGTTTTTGAGATAAGTAGTCAAAGTGGGGCTCTAATTCAAGGTAAGAATATCATAGAAAAAAAAGGGGGAGAAGTACATTTAAATAATCTTTAAAATGAACAACAAGGGGCAGGTTTGGAGTTTGGATTTAATTGTAGCGAGTGTTATTTTCTTAATTGGAATTATTATTCTTTTTCTTTATGCTATAAATTATTCTCCTCAAACAAAAAACCAACTGGACGAATTATTCTATGATGGAAATTTGGCTTCTGAGTTAATTCTAAGTGAAGAGGATTTTGGAATTTTGACTGATGATAAAGTTGACCCTTCTAAATTAACTGCATTTGATTGTAAAGTTAAAAAAAGCGAGATGTCCCTAAAATACGATTTCTATTTTAACCTTGGTGGTAATTACTACTGTAATATTCCTGCTGATTCTGAAGATTTGGTTAAAGTAACAAGGATAACTATCTACAATGATAAACCAACTAAATTTGAACTCTTTGTTTATGACTGATGAAAATGAAAAATTTGTTAGGCAACAAAAAAGGTTATTTTTTTAGCCTGGATGCTTTTATAGCTTTGTTGATAATTCTTGGAGTGGTTATTTTTATTAAACCTTCCTCTCCTCAAATTTCTGAGGAGATGAATCTGCAAGAAGATTTGTTACATGTTTTATCTTCTCTTAAAGTTAGTGAGATAGATAATGATTTGGTCAGTGGATGGATAAGTGATGGAACCATAAATAACACAAACCAGTCTGTTTTGCAGCAGTTAGGAGAATTTTTTGCAGTAGACAAGCCCAAATCAGAAGCTTTAGCAGAGAATATACTAGGAGATTTAGGTTTAGATGAGAAAGTTGGGATATATATTGAGAATCAATTTATTGCAGGGTATGATCATTTAGGAGAAGATGTTAGAGATCTTTGGTCATCAAGACAAATTGTTAGTGGTGTCCAAGAAGGTGAAGGAGTTACAGGATACTCCTCGAGAGCGTCTCTTTTCTCTCAAAACAAAGTAAGATATTTTTATTTTGGCGGTTATGTTGGTGATGGAAATATAACTGTGGAATTAGGAGAGGGAGTTATTTCAGCAAATATCGAAGCTGTGTTTTCAGGGAATTTTGATTTATATATCAACAATCAGCTTGCCCAGGTTTATACTCCTGCTGCAGACACCCCTTTTAAAATTAATCTGCAAGCAGACGGCCATAATGATTTATTTGCTCTTGGGATTAATAATATAATTGAGTTTAGATCTGCTGGCAATTTGTATATTGCTGGAGGATACATCAAGGCTGTCTATAATAGTTCACAGGTTTTTACTTCAACTAGTATGACAAATCTGCCAGGAATTTGGGGTTTGATTAATATTTATGATAGTTTTTATATTCCTGGAGAACTGAACAGCATGGAAATCTCCTTACATTATAATAGTTTATATGATATTTTCTTAACAATTGGAGATGATTTAATTTATGAAGGAAATACAGGAGGGGTTGATAGCACAATAGTTTTAACAGACACTGCTTTAAGTGCTCTTTTGGATTATTCTGAAATGAGCAACAAGACAATTCCTTTAAGACTTGGTCTTCAAAATGTCTCTTATAATTATACTGTAGATATAGATGCTTTTTCTGTAACTGATTTGTCTGGAAGCATGGATACTTCCTGTTCTGGGGGCAGTTTTTGGTGTTGTTTATTTAGTGGAAATTTTTGTGGAAGTCAATCTACTTGCAATAGCTGTGGTGGAATATGGGAAGACAAATTAGCTCTTGCAAAACAAGCAAATAATGCATTTATAGAGGCTATTTTAAGTAACCCTTTAGATAGAGTTGGATTAGTTGGATATAGTACTGGTGTAGATAATAATGATTGTCATAATCTTTCTGATGATAATGTTTCTCTTAATAGCAAGGTGAATGATTGGATTGCTGAAGGTTATACTTGTATTTGTTGTGGAATAAATGAGGCAGTTGATAGATTAATTTCTGATTCTTCAGAAAAAAATTTTAGGTCAATTGTTGTTATGAGTGATGGTGTGGCTAATAGGCAATGCACCCAACAAGGAACTGGAGATGCAGCACAAGATGCAATTCAAGCAGCATGCGACGCTTATGATAATCATGATATAAAAGTCTATGCTGTTGGTTTTGGGAGTGATGCAGACGAAACAACTTTGCAAAGTATTGCTTCTTGTGGGCATGGAAATTATTATTATGGGGATATAGATGACTTAATCCAAATTTATGAGGAAATTGTAGATGATATTATTGAAGCAGCTTATTCTGAACAAACTGTTATTGGAGAAGGAATCAAAACAGAACTTTTTTCTGATTCATATATTTTTCTTGATTACGACAGATACATTCCCCACAAGCTAATTATAAATGCTGAGACAGATATATTTGGAGACGATTTTGAGGGAAATCTTAATCTTCCAGTAGGAGAAATTATTTATGAAGCCAATGTAATCTCTTATTCTGGTTCGAAATGGACAAAGGATGTTGAAGTTTATGATTCTTCCTTAGGAATATGGGAAAATGTTTTTAATTTATCTGAATATATTTCGACTGGTTTGAATTATGTTGATTTAGGAGATCCTTATTTGGTCAATATTCCTAATAATAAAATAAGTGAGGGAGATAATTTAGTTAGGGTTTATACAGGATTGAATCCTTCTGATTTTTATAATGGTTCTAGATACAACAAAATTATTTATTTAGTTATCAAAGACATTCCTCCATTCTCCGAGGTTCTTGCAAATGCAGAGGGTTGTATCTGGACAATTGAGTTTGAGGATATGACAAATGATACAATAAGTTTTCCTGTAAACTATGCTGGGACTAATGTTTGTTTTTTTACTTCTACAAATCATATCCGCCCGACAAATGACGCTATTAACCAAGCTGTTTACAATTTATTTGAAAGTTTGGATTTGGATGGAGATTATAGAATTGAAACAAAATTTTCAGAAAAGGATTTAATGATAGATTCATTTGAGGTTGAAGGAATTCCTTTTATGACTCAAGCTGAAATACAGGTGAGGGTTTGGAGATGAGCTCAAAAAAATTTTTCAAGAAAAAAAACAAAAAAGCGCAATTTTTTAGTATATCAATAATTTTAATCATATCTTTAATGTTTGTTTCATTTGAATTATTTTCTTTTATTCATGAGAGAGGAGTGATTAGAACAAGAGTTTCTACAATGGATAGTTTTCTTAATTCTATTGAAGACAATTTAGAAAAACAGATTTACATCGCTGGTTTTAGAATAATTTTTCTTGCAGAAAATTATATAGTCGATACTGGAAAATATATTGGAGAGAGTGGTAATTATATAGGTATTGAAGATTTTTTTCAAGAGGCTTTTTTGAATGGGAGTGTTTCAGGTGTAGAGCAGTATATTCTTTTTAGTTATACTGATTTAGCTAATTCCTTGCAAAAAAAAGCAGATAAGATGAATTTAGAGATTAGTTTGGAAAACCCTCCTTGTTTACTTAGTGTTTCACAGGAAGATTCTTGGAATGTTAATTTTAGTGTCGGTTTTAATCTTATTATGCAGGACAAAGAAAATTTAGCAAAGTGGGAAAGATTACAAATTGTTTCTGTTCTTATTCCTGTGACTAGTTTTCAAGATCCCCTATATAATGTTGAAACTTACAATAAAGTTCCTCGATTAATTGAACAAACTCCTTATGAAGGAAATTATGTTAATGGAGGAGACAAAACAAATTTAATTTCCCATATAGACAAGGGCTATTATGCTGAAAATTCTAATGCTCCAAATTTTTTAATGAGGCTTGAAGGAAATTTATCTGCTGATCCAAATGGAATTGAGAGTTTTGTGATACGTCCAGACCTTTCTCAGCAAGGTATTCCAACTACAGAAAAATCCTGCATTGATTATATTTATTTTTCTTCTAACTCTCCTACTTACTCATCTGTTTCAGGAGTTTATGAATCTTGGTTTAGAATCGACGACGGACATAGAACAAAGTATGGAGTTTAATTAGGGAAATATTTAAATACTCATTTGTGTTGTTTTAATTAATATAATCAAAAATTTTTTGTATTAAATAAAAGAGGAGGTTAAACATGAAAAAAAGAGGACAGGCTGCTATGGAGTTTTTAATGACTTATGGCTGGGCTATTTTAGCCGCAGTTATTGTTATAGGCGTCTTAGCTTCGTTTGGAGTTTTTTCACCGAGTAAGTATGTTCCAACATCTTGTGTGCTAAGTGCACCTCTTGGTTGTGATAAGAGCCAGGTTGCTGCAAGCGCTGCAACTGGAGCAGTGTCTATAGTTGTTAGAAATGGTGCTGGGGATGCTATTAATCTTGATTCAGTAACTATTGAAAATTGTGGAACAGACAGTACTGGATGGAGCATGGCAGATGGAGCAACTCAAGTGATTACAGTTACTTGTACTGGAGGATTAACTGAAGGAGACAAGATTAATGAAGACATGAATGCAATGTATACTCCAAGTGGAGGCTCTTTGTCTATGAGATCTTCAGGGTCTGTGACAGTTGAAGTCGGAGCTTAATTTTTATTTTTTTTATTGTATTTTATTTGTATTTCTTAGTTGTATTTTTGATAAGAATTTTTAAACCAAAAATTTAAAAGTCAGAATTCTCTAAAATTTATAGGTCCCGTGGTCTAGTGGTTATGACAACTCGTTTACACCGAGTAGATCGCAGGTTCGATTCCTGCCGGGACCATGCTTGATTATATATTTCCAATTTTTTTATTAGTAACCTTTATAAAACTCCAACTCATTTTTTCATTATGAAATCAAACAAAGACTCTGAGAAAAATATTCCTGAAATGGATATTGATAGAAAGTATTCTAACAAGAAGTCAGTGGTTCCTGAAACTTCTGAAAAGATAAAAAAAGACATGGAAAAGACTAAGAAGGAACTAGAAAAACTGAAAAGTTTTATCATTAAAAAATATTCATTTACTCAAGCAATAAGTATTCTGCCCCCACAAACTATAAACAAATTTATTGACGAAGAGGAGGTTCCAAAAGAAACTGAAAAATATATTCAGATTTATGTGATTATTCCTGAAGAAAAACTTAAGGAAATTCCAAAGGTAAAACAGGAAATAGTCAAGCAAATAGAATCTTTGAAGCAAAAAATCTGGCTTCAGATTAAAACTCCAGTTGATATTTGGGAAAATTGTTTGGATAGTAAATTTGAATTGACTAGTGCTATAGCAATGTCTTTTCCTCTTTATGACAAAGGGATTTTAGGAGCGTTGAGAGTTGCTGAGATTCACAAATCTTTGGTTTTGCAGAAGTTTGAGAAATATGTTGTAAGTTATGTTATTGGAGGAAGTTTGGTGAGGGGAGAAGCTGTTAAAACTTCTGACATTGATGTTTTTGTAATTATTAATGATACCGACGTTAAACGAATGCCGAGATTAGAATTAAAGGAGAGGCTTAAGAGTATTATTTATCAATATGTTGGTGAGGCTTCTGCTCTTGCAGGAGTAAAAAACAAACTTGAGCCGCAGATTTATCTTCTTACTGATTTTTGGGAATCTGTTAAAGATGCTCATCCAGTTATTTTTACTTTTATTAGGGACGGAATTCCTATTTATGACAGGGGGACATTTATGCCATGGAAGGCTTTGCTAAAGATGGGTAAACTAAAACCCTCTCCTGAAGCAATTGATATGTTCATGTCTATGGGCGATAAAACCGTCAAGAGAGCGAAGATGTCTTTGCTTGACATAGTGATTCATGATATTTATTGGGGTGTTACAACACCAAGTCAGGCATTGCTGATGCTTTATGGTTTGCCACCCCCAGCACCAAAACACATTGTCAATGATATGAAAAAAATATTTGTTGACAAAGAAAAGATGCTCGAGAAAAAGTATATTAATATTCTTGAAAAAATTGTTGGAATTTATAAGGATTATGAGCATGAAAAAATCAAGGAAATTAAAGGAGCAGAAATTGATAGTTTGATTAAAGATACAGAGGAATATTTGAAGAGGCTTAAGGAATTAAGAGAGCAGATTGAGAAGAGAGCTCAAGAAAAAACAATAGAGCAAATTTACAAGGATGTTTTTGAATTGTTAAAGACAATGCTTGGAAGAAAATCTCAGCAGAAAATTATTGATGAGTTTGAGAAAAAATTTGTTAAAACAGGAAAGTTTACTCATCAACATTTAAGAATTTTAAAAAATGTTGTAAGTGCGAGGGCAGAATTTAAAAAAGGCAAATCAAATTTTCATAAAGTTGATGAAGCAAGAAAAAACGCAGGTATTTTAATTAATGATTTAATTGAATACAATCAAAGGTGTGATTTAATTAATAATCAGAAAAGATAGGATTAGAATTCTTATCTAATAAATGAATTTAAATGAAAGCAAAAGTTATCCAATTTAGACGAGGAAGAAAGACTATTCATAAAAGGCATTTTTTAATAGAGATGGATGGTGTTTCAAACAGAAAAGATGCTGAGAAACTCGTCGGAAAAGAGGTTGAGTGGAAGTCGCCTGCTGGAAAAATAATCAGGGGCAAGATTTCAAGTGCTCATGGAAACAAGGGTGTTGTGAGAGCGATTTTTGAAAAAGGGCTTCCTGGTCAGGCGATTACGACAGAGGTTGAGATAAAATAAAATGGGATTGAGAAAAGCATCAGCATATTCTAAAAAGAAAGTCGTTCCTTTTACAAGAGTCAGCAAGAAAAGACAAAAGTCCTATATAAAGACAGTTCCTCAGCAAAAGATTGTTAAATTTAGCATGGGTAAGGAAGCTCTTTATAACAAGGGGAAACTTCCGCATCAATTGGGTGTTGTCACAACAGAAAAAGTTCAGATTAGGCACAATGCTCTTGAAGCATGCAGGCAATACATAAATAAAAAATTAGACAAGGAACTTACAGGGCAGTATTTGTTCAAGATTCTTCCATTTCCGCATCATGTTCAAAGG
>CAZHRM010000015.1:0-14590 GCA_964534855.1 Candidatus Woesearchaeota archaeon | reverse complement strand
ACCTTATCCATTTTGAGTAAGAAGGATACATTATTGCTTCAGATGTTGGTCTTATCGCCAGTCTCTCGTTGAGTTTTGTTTTTCCTGCTTCTGTCACCCACGCAACTTCTGGGCTAAATCCCTTTAGATGTTTCTGTTCTTTTGAAAGAAAAGGTTCTGGAATGAGTAATGGAAAATAAACATTTTGAATTCCTATTTTTTTAAATCTTTTATCCGCTTCATCCCTTATTTTTTCCCAAATACCAAATGCTGTTGGCCTGAAAACAATACAACCAGAAACATCTGTATAATCAGCTAATTCTGATTTAATGATTAACTGTTGATACCATTCGCTAAAATTCTCCTCTTTTTTTGCACTCAAACCTTCTTTGGATTTCTTTTTTGTCATAATTGAATAAAGAAAGATAGGTTTAAAATGGTTTTGTTAAATCAATGTTTGATTCAAAACTTGCGATGCAATGTTGTTTACAACGTCTTCAATATAATTTGATTCTAATGCAAATCCCATTCCTTCTGTTCCACTAATCTTGAAATTATTGATTCCTATTACTTTTCCTTTTGTGTTTATTAAAGGGCCGCCAGAGTTTCCAGGATTTAATGCTGCGTCTGTTTGAATATATGCTTCTATTCCAATTGGCCCTTGTCTGTGAACACCCGAGATAATTCCCTCTGAAACAGAGAATTGCAACCCTAGTGGATTTCCGATTGCAATTACTTTTTCTCCTACTTGAATATCATTAGAATCCGCAAGTTTTAATTTACTATAACTTCCACGAATTTTCAGCAGGGCAATATCTAAATCTTCATCATATCCTACAAGTTCAGCACTGATTATTTTTTGTTCATAATTTATTGCTTGCACACTATTTCCTCCAGATAGAACATGCGCGTTTGTTACAATATAACCTTCTTCTGAAATTAGAAACCCTGTTCCTTGTCCTACGTCAGTTCTTATTGTTACAACAGATTTGATTGCATCTTCAATTATTCCTGAGAAATCAGAGCTTGTCGAGGCTTTCAATAAATCCATTTCTTTGTCTATTGAGCCAATTTGAGAGCCAAGTAGATTTAATTCTTCTTTTGTTTGAAGGATATTGGATGTTAGTTCATTTAATTTGCTTTGTGTATCTGTTTGCAATTCTATTATCTCTAAGTTTAGAGACCTATAATCTAATTGAAGTTTTCCATATAAAAAATAAATGAATAGGCTGTTTGCAATGAGGATACATATTAAAAAAGTGCTAAATCCTCCAATCATTATTTTGTGGTGTCTTTTCATCGCCATTTTCTTTTTAATTAACAAAATCTTAAACTATAAAAACCTTTTTTCCATGTTATTTTTATAGGCTCTACTCACCTTTCCATTTTGGATTGATGAAGAAAAGAGTCAAAATGAAAAGGCTCGTCGTTCAATGGATAGGATATCCGGTTTCGGCCCGGCTGATGGGGGTTCGAATCCCTCCGAGCCTATTTTATAATATGTAAAAATAAGATGAGATTAGTAAGTAGGAAGTTTTGCGTCTTCGCCGGCTATTAATTCTCTTCCATCATTATAATCTCTTAAATACATCCAAACGTCTCTTTTATCGAGCTCTCTTAATTTTGAATTATTTTTTCTAAGTTCTATTGCATATCCCCAATAAGTATCTCCTTTTTGAATAGTTGTTGTTTGTGTTCCTTTATTATTTTTTAAAACTTCCATAGTTTTATCTTCACAACCTGTAAGCATAGCTAATCCACAGAATGTCCCAATTATTAAAATATCTTTTAATTTTTTCATATTTACCAAATCATTTGCACTTTTATAAACCTTTCTATTTGTTACTCTTGTTAAGTTGTAATTAATATGTAAAAGACATCAGTATATTTTTATAGTATCTTGGATTATTCTTCATATGAAATCTCAAATCAAAACCGGAGATAAAATTAGAGTTATTTTGCCTAAAGAGGAATATGTTGGAACATTACTTGAAAGTCCTGAATTGGAAAAGGGAATTATTCTTGTTAAATTGGATTCTGGTTACAATATTGGTTTAAGGAAGAAAGATGTTTTAGGAATTAAGCTTGTTAAAAGAAATACTCAGGGAGAACAGGTATTGTCTAAACCAAGTTTTCAAAAAGGCAAACCAAATATTGCGATGATTATCACAGGTGGAACAATTGCTGCGAGATTGAATCCAAGGAAGGGTGGTGTTGATTGGCTTGACACGCCTGAAAGTTTGTCTAGGTTTTATCCAGGTGTTTTTGAAAAATTCAATGTTGTTAAACTTGAAGTGCCTTTTATGAAAGCATCTGAAGATATGGATTCAAAGGATTGGAAGAAGATTGCTAGAATTGCTGAAAGGCTTTTGAATGATAACAATATTAAAGGTTTGATAGTAACGCACGGAACTGATTTTTTACATTATACTGCGGCTGCTTTGTCTTTTTTCCTAAGGAATCTGAACAAACCGGTTGTTTTAACTTACAGTCAGAGAAGTGTTGATAGAGCAAGCAGCGACGCTAATTTGAATTTAAAGTGCAGTGCTTTAGCGTCAATTTCAGATATTGCAGAGGTTATGCTCGTTGGACATGTTTCTTCAAATGATGACTTCTGCTATGCAATGCCCGGCACTAAAGTAAGAAAAATGCACACTTCAAAAAGAGATGCCTTTAAAATTATCAATTCAAAGCCCTTTGCTAAGATTTTTTTAGACAGAGTAGAAAGAATTTCAGGTTATAATTTGAGAAATAAAAACAAGGTTAAAATTGATTTGAAGTTTGAAGAAAAAGTTGCTTTAGTCAAGATTTATCCTGGACAAGAGCCTGGAATTTTGGATTATTATGTCAAACAAAAATATAAGGGAATTGTTTTAGAAATGAGTGGACTTGGTCATGCTCCAACAAGAAGAGCAAGGAAATCATGGACAAAAAAACTCAAAGAAGTTCAGAAAAAAGGTTTGATTGTTTGCGCTGCAAGCCAAACAATTTATGGAAGGCTTGACCCTTATGTTTATTCTAATGGAAGGGAATTAATGGAAACAGGAATTATTTATTTAGGGGATATGCTAGCTGAAACTGCTTTGGTTAAATTGGGCTGGGTTTTAGGACATGAAAAATGGGCAAAAAATAAAGAGATTGTTAAAGAGAAGATGTTGGAGAATTTTGCTCATGAATTGAGTGATAGATTGGAATATTAGAATAATGAAAAAATTATATTGGATATTAATTACAGTTTTAATTTTAGTAATTGGTGTTGCGGTTTTTAGACCTGGTGGAGAGGATTCATGGATAAAAGATGATAAGGGAGTATGGGTAAAACATGGTGTTCCAGCAGAAACTCCTGATTATGTTTTAGAGCAACAAGAGATTATTGAATGTGCTTTACAACTCTACCAACAAGTAAAAAATCAAGAAATAGATTTTGTAAGTCAGTGCTTAGGCACCTGCGAGGATTATGCTGTTGATGTTGTTCATGTGCCAAGAAGATAATAAAATAGAAAATCAGTGTGGGGCTTATAGAGAGGGAAGAGTTAATCATTTTATTGAACTGGATAAAGATGGAAATGTTATTAAAATTGTGTGAGTTATTTCTTTCTCTTTCTAAGTAAAATGTTCTTTATTTCTCTGATTTCTTTTTCTGCTTTTCTGTTTACAGCGTAATCATATTCAGATTTCATCCTGTCTCTTTGTGTTTGTCTGTTCTGACTCATTAAAATGATTGGTGCTTGTATTGCAGCTAAGCAAGAGAGTGCAAGGTTCAATAATATAAAGGGGTATGGATCCCAAGGGTTTCCGGATTTATATTCTACTAAAAAATATACATTCAAACTTATCCAAATTGCTAGGAATATAAAAAAACTGATAATAAAAATCCAACTACCTGCCCATTTTGTTATAAAATCTGCTGCTTTCTGTCCAAATGTTTTTGGCATCCTAAAAATTGGATGTCCTATATAATAATGTGGTTTTTTCTTTTCCACTTTTCTAAAATTTTTTCCTCTTTTCATCTTAAAATTTTTGGACCACTAAATCTAAACTGCGCCTACGCGCAGAAAACTAAATAAGATTTCGTTAGGTTTCATAATTTTATTTGGGGAAGATGTATTATAAATCTTATTGCTTTTAGTAGGGTTGTGTTGTAACTAATAAGGGGTTATAAATGGAAAGGTTTAAATATAATTGAACTATAATATCTTTATGGAATCTATGATTAATCCAGAATTAAGAGCAGAAATAGAATTGAAATCAAGAAAAATAGAATCGAATTTAGGTTATTTCGCTGTTAGGAAAGAGGCAGTTAATAAATCACTGAGATCTTTAGGAGATATTTATTCTTTTTGGATAGAAAATCCTGATTTGAGGAAATCTCTTTTATTGGAAAGAAAACAAAAAAAGACTCTTAAAAAAATGGCTAGAGTAGGAGTTCATAATATCAAAAATGCATGGTATTATCTTTATAATAACTATGAGCAAAAAGTTTTTGTTGATAAATTTGATGAGAACACCCTAAAAAGAGTTAATGGTCTTGTTGAACCAAAAATAGATGGAACAGGAGATTTTAGAAAGAGAGATGTAACATTAAATATAAGAGAATATACTCCTCCAAGCTGGGAAAAGGTTCCTGAGAAGACAAATGATATAATTGAAAGAGTTAAAGATAAATACAATGAAGATCCACTTGAATCTGCTATTATGTGTCATTTAGGTATTGTAGCAATTCAGCCTTTTGTTGAGGGAAACAAAAGAACTGCTAGATTAATTCAAAATAAAATTTTGGATAGTGTGTCTTTGCCTCCCGCAATAATTTCTGCAGGAGAGGGTAAATTTTATTTCGATCTTATAAAAAAAGTCCTTCCTTCTTATGAGAATGAAAATTCAAAATCGCAAAAACAATTTTATGATTATTGTGCTAGTAAAGTAAATAATGGTCTTGATAAAATATTGGGAGATTTAAATATCTAATAAAAATAGTTTTGGTGAATCTTAATAAATCTATTCTCTTATAAAAAAATTAAAATATAAAGAATAAATTAAATTCCCGCTAATTTAATAAACTCTTTTTCTTTTATTTTTATATGAAAGAAGTTGATTACTCAAAATTAGGATTGAAGTGCGGACTTGAAATTCATCAGCAACTTGATACTAAAAAACTATTTTGTGATTGCCCTTCTTTGTTAAGACAAGAAGAGCCGGATTTTGTTGTGAAAAGAAAACTTCATGCAGTTGCTGGAGAATCAGGAGAAATTGACGAGGCTGTTGCTTATCAATCTTCCTTGGACAAGGAATTTGTTTACCAAGGATATGATACTACTTGCCTTGTTGAGTTGGACGAAGAGCCACCACATGAGATAAATAAAGAAGCTCTGAAGATTGCTCTGCAAATTGCTATTTTGCTTCATGCTAAGATTATTCCTTTGAGTCAAATTATGAGAAAGACAGTTATTGACGGCTCAAATACTTCTGGTTTTCAGAGGACAGTGTTAATTGCAAAAGAGGGTTATGTTGAGACAGAAACAGGCAGAGTAAAAATCGAGGGCATTTGTCTTGAGGAAGATGCTGCGAGAATTGTTGAAATAAAAAAAGACGAATCAATTTACCGTCTTGATAGATTAGGAATTCCTTTAGTTGAAATTACTACTTCTCCAGATATTAAATCTCCTTTTCAAGCCAGAGAAGTTGCATTTTATATTGGAAATGTTCTAAGAAGTTGTAAAGTTAAAAGGGGTTTAGGAACAATAAGGCAGGATGTTAATGTTTCAATTAAAAAAGGAAAAAGAATTGAGATTAAGGGTGTTCAGGATTTAGGTTTGATTGCCAAGACAATTGAGCAGGAAATTAAAAGACAGCAGGAGATGATTAAAGAGAATAAAAAATTTAAATCAGAAGTTAGAAAAGCTCTGCCTGACGGAAAAACAGAATTTTTGAGGCCAATGCCTGGAGCAGCGAGAATGTATCCTGAAACTGATTTGCCTTTGTTGAAGATTTCAAGAAATTTAATTAATGATATTAAGAAGAGTCTTCCTAAATTAAGAAGTGAAATTGAAAAAGAATTGAGAAGTAGGGGTTTGAATAGAGAGATGATTAAATTATTATTCAAACAAAACAAACTTGAAGAATTTAAAGAATTATATGAAATTGTTAGCAAACCTCAGTTAATCGCGAAAATTCTTTTGGTGTTTCCCAAGGAAATTGCGAGTCATGAGAAAATCTCAATTGTTGAAGTAGATAAAATTCTTAATAGAGATGTTTTTGTGTTCTTGCTTGAAGCTTTGAAAAAAAGAAAAATTTCTGAAGCGCAGATTAAGCAGGTTTTGGAGAGAATTGTAAAAGGTGAGGATTTGAAGAATGCTATGATGTTCAAGAAGGAGAATATCAATATTGTCGAGGAGAGGATTATGAAAATTATTCAAGAGAAGCCCGGACTTTCTGAGAAAGCTTATATGGGTTTGGTTATGAAAGAGTTTAAGGGAAAAGTTGATGGCAGAAAGGCAGCAGAAATAATACAGAAGTTCATGAAGTAGATAATTTAGTATAATAGTTTTTATAAACATTCCTTTGAATCATATTTTATGATATCTAATAATAGGTTAAAAGAATTTTTTCTTGATAATGGGAATCCAAATTGGGAAAGATATTTGAAATCTTTTGAAAGAGCACATCCTAGTTCATGGAAATCTTATAATATGGGTGAAGAAGAAAAAGCAGAGGTATTTTTTGAGAAAAAAATTTTAAGATTTGTAGATTATAGTTATGCTAAGAAAGGTTTTTTAAAAAGAGGAAATGGATATCGTTTATCAAATTCTGAAGGTTGTCCGATTTTTTTTGGAGGGCTTTCTGGAGAAGGTTTATTTTTTGCTTTTGAACAAGATGCAGATAAAGTAAAAGATCTTATTGGTTCTGTGAGAATATCTATAAAAGAAGTTCATTGATAAACCAACAAATTAATAAATAATCTTTTTCTTTGTTTGATATGGAAAGGTCTTATATTCGTCATATAAAAGCAGGCGAATCTGTTCTTTTGAAAGGATGGGTTTATGAAATTCGGGATTTGGCTAAATTGAAATTTTTGTTGCTTAGGGATTTTTCTGGAATAGTTCAATGTGTTGTAAAAGATGAAAAAATTATTAAAAATATTTCAGAATTAACTCTTGAATCTGTGGTTGAGATTAGAGGTAAAGTTAAGAAAGCAAAAATTAAAGCAGAACTTGCTCGTAAAGATGTTGAAGTTGAAGTTTCTGATTTAAAAATATTGAATAAGGCAGAAAAACTTCCAATACAGGTTAATGAAAAAACAATCACCACGACTCTTCCTAAGAGATTGGATTACAGGAGTTTAGATTTGAGGAAACCAAAAGTAAATGCCATATTTAAAATTCAATCTGTTATAATAAATTCTTTCAGAGAGTTCTTTTATAAAAAGGAGTTTCTTGAAATTCAGCCTCCCGGGATTATTGCGACTTCAACAGAAGGAGGTACTGATCTTTTTGAGGTTAAATATTTTAACAGAAAAGCATATCTTGCACAATCTCCTCAGTTATACAAACAACTAATGGCGATTTCTTTGGAAAAAGTATTTTCAACAGGTCCTATTTGGAGAGCAGAAAAACATGACACGAGCAAGCACATAAATGAAGTTCGCCAGATGGATATAGAAGTTGCTTTTGTAGATGATATTAAAATTATGAAATATCTTGAAGAAGTTGTCAAGTTCATAGTAAAGAGAGTTCTTGCTGATTGTAAAAAAGAGGTTGAACTTCTTGGATTAAAATTGAAAATTCCAAATGCAAAATATCTAACTTACAAAGAAGCTGTTGATGTTTTGAATGAAAAAGGATTTAGGATGAAGTATGGTGATGATTTTGAACCAGAAGCAGAAAAAAAACTTTGCGAGATTTTTAGAAATTCAATTGTTTTTACATATGAATGGCCCCTTGAGTTAAAGCCGTTTTATATCTGGCCTAAGGACGAGAAAAAGGGAGTTTCAGGAGGATTTGATGCTGTTTATGGGGGATTGGAGATTTCTTCTGGTGGACAGAGAGTTCATATTGCAGATATTTTAATAAAACAACTAAAGTCAAAGAAATTAAATCCTAATGATTTTAAGTGGTATGTTGATGCTTTTAGATTTGGGGCTCCAATGCATGCAGGTTGGAGTATTGGTTTGGAAAGATTAACACAGGCTATTTGTAATTTAGACAATATTAGAGAAGCTACTTTATTTACTCGAGATAGAACGAGGTTGACTCCTTAAAATGTCAAAAATTAATAACATTTTGAAAGAATTTGTGGAAAGATGCAGTAAAGAATTAAACTTGTTAGGAATTATTCAATTTGGTTCTTCGACATATTCTAAAAACTCGGACGATATTGATTTGGTATTTTTTTCGAAAGATGAAATCTTTCCAACGAAAGATTATTTGGGCCTATTTAAATTAATAAGAAAGTTTGAAAATAAATTTAGAGATGTTTCTTTTTGGATAGTTGAAGAAAAGTATAAAAGAAAAGCAAAGTATTCCATTTCTATCATACCTTTTCAAATGTTAGATATAAATCAAAAGATTGATCCTTTTTTTCTTAAAAATCTTGCAGAAGATAGAAATAAAAAAATCTTGTATGGAAAAGATCCAACTAAGTTTAGAACTAAATTAAGTAATAAAGATATAGCAAAAAGATTAAACTTAGAAATTAATTACTGTCTACGAGATTGTTTAAGAAAATCTACAAAAGAAAAAGCATTGTATGATTTATTTAAAACAACACTCCGATTAATGTTGATTAATAAAAGTGTTCCAAAAAAAGAAGAATTATTAAATAGTTTTAAGGACGAATTTAGAAATAAAATAAAATTACCTGAAAATTCTGAAGATATTTTATTACATAAATTGAAAAATGAAGATTTTGAAGATATATTATATCTTACAGAAAATTGTTTAAAATATTTGTCAAAATGAAATTCCTATCAATTCAAGAAGCAATAAAAAAAGGGAAAGGTGAAGTAGCTGTGAGAGGTTGGGTGTATAGAGAAAGAGGTTCAAATAAATTTAAATTTATTATTTTGAGAGATTCTACAAATATTGTTCAGTGTGTTTTGGAAAAAGAAAAATTTGAAAAGCGGTGGGAAGACATAGACAAACTTCAGATAGAAAGTTCTGTGGAAATTTTTGGAAAAATAAGAAAAGATAAACGTGCTATTACAGGTTATGAAATTCTTGTAAGTAGAATTAATATAATTGGTTTGTCAGATGAATTTCCTATACAAAAAGATTTGAATGAAGAGTTGTTGGGAGATAGAAGGCATTTGTGGTTGAGAAGCCAAAAAATGACTGCTGTTATGAAAATAAGAAGCACAGTTATAGGTGCATTGCATGAATATTTTAGAAGCAGGGGATTTTATGAATTTCAAAGTCCAGTGCTTATTCCTGGAGGAGCTGAAGAAGGGCCAACTCTTTTTGAAATGAATTATTTTGGAAAGAAGATGTATCTTACTCAGACATGGCAACTTTATGCAGAAGCTGCGATATATGCATTAGAAAAAATATATTGTGTAGCTCCAAGTTTTAGAGCAGAGAAATCAAAAACTTCTCGTCATTTGACTGAATATTGGCATACTGAAATGGAAGTTGCGTGGGCTGATTTGAATGAGATAATGAATCATGCTGAAGAAATGATAAAACATGTTGTAAGAAAAGTTTTGGATGAAAATAAAAAAGAACTTAAAATTTTGAATAGAGATATTAAGAAATTAGAACCCTCATTAAAAAAGAAATTCCCTCACATTACATATGACAAGGCTCTTGAAATACTTAAAGAGAAAAAGAAAATTAAAATTTCTTGGGGCAAGGATTTGAGAACAATAGAGGAAGAGAAACTCATGGAACTTTATGATACTCCGGTTTTTGTTACACATTACCCTAAGGAAATAATGGCTTTTTACAAACCAAGAGATCCTAATAATCCTAAAACAGCGAGGTGTTTTGATTTGTTGGCTCCTGAGAAAAATGGCGAGTTAGTAGGAGGTAGTGAGAGAGACACTAACATTGAAGAGCTAAAGAAATCCCTTAAAGCAAAAGGAGAAAAATTGAAGGATTATCTTTATTATTTTGACATTAATGAATATGGGGCTGTGCCTCATGGAGGATATGGTTTGGGAACAGAAAGGCTTGTAAAATGGATTTGTGGTTTGGATTCTATAAAAGATGCAATTGCTTTTCCGAGAACTATGAGTAGGATGAGTCCTTAAATTTTTAAATGAAGTTTATTTAATTGTTCTATGAAAATTTTAGTTATTGGTGACCCACATGGAAAATTGCCAAAGAAAATTCCTAACAATGTAGATTTAATTCTTGTTACAGGGGATATTGGAAAAGCTGATTTAGCGAGGAGAAGAGCTTTTGAAAATATTGAGAGAAAGAAAAAAGGGTTACCTGAATTGGAAGATGATGCTAATTTTTCTAAGAAAGTTTGGAAAGAAATTTATGATTCCACTCTTCAGATTTTGAAAAGATTGTCTAAAATTGCGCCTGTTTATACAATTCTTGGAAATGTTGGGGGGAGTATGATAAAAGAATCTGAAAGAAAAAAAGAGGAGAAAAAATGGAAGATAAAGTTACCTTCCTTTCATTTAGTGTTAAATAGGATAAAAAATTTTCATCTTGTTAGAAATAAGATTAGAAAGGTTAAGGGATTGAGAGTCGGATTTTTAGAATATTTTAATGATATTTGCTGGAGTAAAGAATTTAATGAAAAAGATAAAAAAGAAATTAAAAAAGCAAAAAGGGAAACAACTAAAGCTAAAAAAATTTTGGAGTGGTTTGCTAAGCAAAAAATTAATGTTTTATTATGTCATCAACCCCCTTATGGTGTTTTAGATAGGATGATGAATAAGAAAGGGCCTAAACATTGGCAAGGGAAACATGCTGGAAGCAAAGTTATTTTAGATTTTATAAAAAAATATCAACCCAAAATAGTTTTGTGCGGACATATTCACTAGGGAAAAGGTAAGAAAAAGATTGGAAAAACAACAGTGATTAATGCAGGTTGCTGTGGTGATTATTTTGTTTTGGATATTAATCCCCAAACCCACTAACAAACCCTTCAATTAATTCTCCAAGTTTCTCTGAATAGCCCCCTTCAAGAACTGCAAAAATTCTTGAGTTTGTTTCTTTTGCTAATTGGTTTATTATTCCTCCTATTTTTTTATAAGATTCTTTTTTTAATCCTAACGAAGCTAAATCTCCTTGATAAGTGTCAAATCCTGCTGATACTGCTATTTGTTCTGGCTTGAAATTTTTAGTGGCTTGCTCAATTGCTTTTTTTAGTACTTTAATATAAATTTCTTCTCCACAACCAAATGATAAAGGATAGTTAAGGAAATTTATTCCTGATTCAAGGCCTGTTCCAGGATATAATGGGCTTCTGTGCAATGAAATATAAAAAACATTTTTTGAGTTTTGAAAGATGTCTTGTGTTCCGTTTCCATGATGTCCATCAATGTCTATTATTAGTGTTTTTAGTTTTGACCTTTGAACAGCTTCTGCTATGTTGTTAAAATAACAAAATCCTCCAAGAAAATTTTTTCCTGCATGATGTCCTGGTGGCTCGATTAAAGAAAATCCTTGAATCTCTTGGGCTTTTATTGCTCCGTTTAGCGCGAGAATTGCCCAATCATAAACATTGTTATATGCAGGACTATCGGGCTCATAAAAATTTCTCTCCTTCACTTTTTTTATTAACTCTTTTGTATGAACAATTGGTTCTTTTATTTTATTATTGGGTTTTATGAATTTGTGTTTATTTTTTAGATAATTATAAGCAGAAATTAGCCTTTGAGGATTTCCAAGTGTTCCTTGATAATTTAATACTTTGGGATGAAAGATTAGTTGCATATATCCTTGAGTACAATAATCTTTATATTTGTTTTCTAATTAGTTCAGTTATGTATGACAAAAACAAGGCGCATTATATTGTTGCCACTTGTATCCTTGTGAAAGACAGGAAGTTCTTGATTACTAAAAGAGCTGATTCTGAAAAAGCTTTTCCAGGAAAATGGACTGTTCCTGGAGGCAAGTTGGAAGTTTTGGATTATGTTTTGAGAGAGAAAGATACTTCGAGCCATTGGTATAATGTTTTTGAGGATTTGGTGAAGAGAGAAGTAAAAGAAGAAGTTGGTTTGGAAATTAAAAATATTGGTTATGTGACAAGCATGGTTTATATTAGAAGTGATAAAATACCGACGATAATTGTGAGTTTGTGGGCAGAACCTGTTGGCGAGGATATTAGGCTTTGTAATGCTTTAACAGATTATAAATGGGTTGATTTAGAAGAAGCAAAAAATTATGAGTTAATTGAAGGAATTTATGAAGAATTACAGATGTTGGATGGGCAGTTGAAAACTGGGAAGATATCAGATTGGAAAAGAGAAACAAGTTTTCAAAATTTTTAGTACTAAATCTTTAAAAACTCCTCCCTGTTTTTTTGTTTATGAAAATTGATAATATTGAGATTAAATGGTTGGGACATGCGGGATTTTTAATTAATAATTCTAAAATGATTTATATTGATCCTTATAATATTAAGGAAGGTTTTGAGAAAGCAGATTTGATTTTAATAACACATAGTCATTATGACCATTGTAGTTTTGCTGATATAAATAAGATTGTCAAGGCAGGCACAAAGATTGTTGTTCCTGCAGATTGTCAGAGCAAGATAACAAGATTTGATGTTCCTATTAAGATAGAAATAGTAGAGCCAGGGCAAGAGTTGGTTTTTGGAGATGTTAAGGTTTCTACTTTGCCTGCATATAATGTTGATAAGCCCTTTCATTCTGAGAATGAATCGTGGGTTGGATATTTAATAGAGATGAATAATATTTTTGTTTATCATGCAGGCGATACAGACGTTATTCCTGAAATGCAAAAACTTACTGGATACAAGCAATCAGGAAAAAAGTTTGTGGCTTTGCTTCCTGTTGGAGGAAGATTCACAATGAGTGCAGAAGAGGCTGCAGAAGCTGCGAAATTAATCAAGCCGTCTTTGGCAATTCCAATGCATTATGGAAGTATTGTTGGAACAGAAGAAGATGCTCGAGAATTTTGTGAATTATGCAAAGAAGAAGGAATTGAAGCCAAAATACTTGAGAAAGAATAGAAATAAATAAAAAATAAAGATTTCTTTAGTTGATATGAGAATTGGTATTATTGGTCCAAGTAGAGTTAGGGAAAAAGAAATAATTTCACAATTAGCAAAAATTATTGCTGGTTTAGGATATGAAATTGTGTTAACTCCTGATAGAGGTTCTTCTTCTGAATTTTTTGCGCAGGAGTATTTAAATAATAATGGAAAAAAAGTTTTTGAGGTTGTTCCATTGGATGACAAAGAATTTGGTCATGATTTGATTAATTTAGAACTGGGAGAACATATTAATTGTGGAACTTGGAGAAATCAGTCTGAAAAATTGAATGAGGAGACAGATGTTTTGTTATGTGTAGGATATGCTACAGGAGTTTTAGCTGAAATGGCTTATACTAAATGGTTTAAACCAAAACCTGTCTATATCATTAAGGAATTAGTAAGTAAAGAATTGCCTAATGAGGTTAAACTAGATATTAGGTATGTTTCTATAAAAGAATTAAAAAAGATTTTAAAATGAAAGACATTTTTCTCCAAAGAAAAAAAGATATGCTTTCTAAGATAGATAAATCCTTTAGAAGAAAATGGGATAAAAAAATTATTTCATTATGCAAAAAAATAAATTCTTTGGAAAACTATTACACAACTTCATCATGTTCTGGAAGAGTTGTTTTAATGTTTGATAAAGATAAAAAAGAGAAAGATTTGTTTATCAGGATTTATCATGATTTGATTAGTTTTGAAAAATTAAAAGAGGATCTTAATGAGATTAGTAAAAAAGGTATAATCAAATTCAAACAAGAACCATGCATTCTTCATGTTGCTTGCAGAAGTCTAGATGATGCTCAAAAATTATTAGATAAGGCAAAGTTGGCTGGATGGAAAAAATCAGGAATAATTGCTTCTAAGAACAGGTTTGTCGTTGAATTAAATAGCACAGAGAAGTTGGAGTTTCCGATAATTAAAAATTCTCAAATTTTGGTTGATGATGAATTTTTGAGAATTATTGTGAAAAAGAGCAATGAGAATTTGAAAAGAAGTTGGAGAAAGGTTGGGAAGTTAAGTAATTTGTTAAATTAATAATTATCTTTCATCACCAAAATTTATTTAAAGAACAATCTATTTATTTTTTCATAATATTAATTTACTTGGCGGTTAATTAATATTTATTTGTATGCATAGAGGTGATGTCCTCTTTTTTCTGTTAATAATAGTTGGGAGTTTAACAACTATTTAAACTTTTCGTTAGAAAAGTATATAGAGATACAAGGAGGTTAATAAAATGGTGTTAGATTTTGCAAAAGAGGCAATAGAAAATACAGATACTCATAGCATTAACTTTGATGATTTGAAAGCTGGAAAGGCTAATATTAAAGTTATTGGTGTTGGTGGTATGGGTTGTAATGGAGTTACATGGCTTTTTAATAAGGGAATTAATGGAGCCACAATTTACGCGACAAATACTGATGCACTTCATTTA
>CAZHRM010000014.1:0-15239 GCA_964534855.1 Candidatus Woesearchaeota archaeon | reverse complement strand
TAATTGATGATTTGGGCAAAGAATTGGGCATAGGTGCACACATGTTAGAATTAAGAAGAGTAAGAGCAGGAATTTTTGAGGAAGAGGGTTCTGTTAATTTATATAATTTCGAGAAAGCTGTTGACAAATATAAAAATGGCGATGAGAAAGATTTAAAAGAAATTATAATTCCTGCTGAAGAAACCTTGAAGAAAATTTTTCCCTGTGTGCAAGTCAAAGAAGAAGAAATCAAGAGATTATACACTGGAAAGTCAATTTTCAAAGAAGATTTAATAGTTAAAAAAAAGTTTGAAAAAGAAAAGATTGTTGGTATATTTAGTAAAAATAAATTTATTGGAATGTATGAAATTGTAAACACTAAGAATATATTTGCTAGGCCAAAGTTTGTTATGCAGCCTATTGGGGGAAAATGAGACACTTCGTATATTTTTCAAAGAAAGGCCCAACTTCTGGAAATTTTGATTTGAATAATTTAATGAAGGCTGGAAGAATCGACATTGCAATCCATAGCCTAATACAAGGAATTTTTCTCTCAAATGATTTCAGAGAGGATGTCAAATTTCATTTTGTATTTTATGGTATGCCCGACCCTCCAAAACATATTGAGATAAGTGTAACAGACAGCTTAGACATAAGCAAAAAAGATGTGGGTAATTTGATTAAAAAAATTTTATATAAATACAAAGAAGGTAAAAAAACAGAAGTTCTTCCTAAATGTTTTATTGAAAAAAAGAGCTTTCTAAATGTTGTAGAAGAACTTGCAGAGCAAGGGAAAAAAATTTTTGTTTTAGACAAAAAAGGCGAAGATATTAGAAAAATAGAAATTCCAAAGAATCCTATTTTTGTTTTAGGAGATCATGAAGGATTGCCAAAAAAAGAGTTGAAAAGATTAAAGCAAATAGCAATCCTTATTTCTGTAGGACCAAAAACATATTTTTCTAGCCAGGTGGTTACAATCTTAAACAATGAGTTGGATAGAAGAGAGATATAATTTAACCATTTAATCTCAAGTCTTCTTCTTTAATTCTCCTATTAATAATATAGTCAATTTCATAAATCTCCAATCCCAAATTATAAAGAACTAAAATTTCTTGCTTCATCTCTTTTGGAAGAAAATCTCTCAAGGAAAAATATTTTAACATTTGCCTCTTTTATAGCCCCCTATAAGGGGGGATGATTAGGACCCTCTTGGTGTAAAAGAGGGATGAAATTTAATTTTATCTTGTTAAAACCAAGAATTTGACTTATAAATGAATTATGAAAAAGGGGTACAGAATATAAATATAGAAACCAGTTTCATAAAGCTTTTAAATAAAAATAATTTGCAATAAACATGAAGATTGTCTTTACACCTGATTGGTTTCTTGGACAAGATGTTTTAATCGGAATTTTTAGTTTCATGATTCTTTTTCTATTCTTCATCTTTTCTATTAAAAATTACAAATTAAGCAACAATAAAAAAATTTTATATCTTGGAATTGGTTTTCTTCTGGTTGCCGTCGGAGAACTCTCCACAATTTTAACAAAAGCTGTCCTATACTATGATACAGGTATTACCCAGAACATAGGAAGAATTATTATAACCCATAAAATTGTAGAATCTGTTGATATATTTTATTATCTTGGTTTTTCTCTAACCAAGCTTCTTACATTGTTAGGTTTCTACGTCATCTATAAACTTCCCATAAAAAAATTATCAAGTGACTTTCTTCTCATTTTGTATTTTATAATAATGTGCGCATTACTAAGCTATTCCTTTAATTATGTCTATCATCTAACTGCATTAGTATTGCTAATTCTAATAATTCATAATTATTATAAAGTTTACAAAAAAAATAGATTATTGAATACACAAATATTTATTATAACATTATTTCTGTTAGCAATAAGCCAGATAATATTTATATTGTCAAAAGTGGGCTATTTATATGCTACAGCCCAGATCATCCAATTAATAAGCTACATAACTTTATTAATAGTTATAATTAAGATTTCAAAAAATGGAAAGGAAAAGAAGCAGAATAGACATAATATATGACATTCTAAGAGTTATTCAAGAGAGAGGAGGGAAAATTAAAAAGACGCATCTTATGTATAAAGCAAATTTATCACACGGTCAGATGAAATTGTATCTTGATGAACTTTATGAAAAAGGGCTTATTGAAAAGAATTTTTCTTCAGATAAATATTTAATAGAAATAACCAAAAAAGGTATGGATTTTTGTAGGAATTATACACAAGTAAAAGAGTTTGAAAAAACTTTTGGGTTATGAACCTTAAATCGAGAAGATTTAAAATTAATATTAATTTTAAAGTAGTTACATACCACAAGGTTTATAAGTTTAGATTTATTTCAATTGTTATGGAAATTCGAACTGAAAATTCAAAACAATTTCATGTTTATAATATTTCTAAATCTATAGAAATACTTTGGGATATGGGATGGATATATACTCAAGCAAAAATTGACTTACATAATCTGGGTTGCAAATGTATTCTTTCTAGCCATAAACGTTTAAGTGAAAGGATTTCTGAACATATTAATTACTATACTCCTAACAGATATAATGATTTATGTATTATCCTGAAATCTATACATGATGATAAAGAAGAAAGAGATTATAATCTAACTAGTAAATGCGAAATATTTATTACAGACTATTCTGAGAGGCCTATCGGAATTATGAAAAAAGTAATGACAAAATTTGATAAAAAAAATCAAGAAAAGAGAAAAAATCTCGAAGCAGAAGTTCGGGAAGCTCTTAAAATAATTCTAAGTCCACCGCAAAAATAAATTTAGAGAAGAATAGATAAAACTTAATAAAGCTGTCTTCAATATTCTTTTTATGAAAAAATCTGTAAGATTGTATATTGATGGAACTGTGCAGGGAGTGTTTTTTAGAATGTTTGTAAAGGAAAATGCTGAAAGGAATAATGTTAAGGGTTTTGTTAGAAATTTAGAAGATGGGAGAATTGAAGTTTTTTTAGAGGGGGATGCCAATGATGTTAGAAAAATGACAGAACTTTGCAGAAAAGGACCAAAACATGCTCAAATTAAAAATGTTGAGATTAAAGAAGAAAGATTTCAAGATTTAAGAACATTTAAAGTTCTGCATATTTAGGAAAAAATTGTACAATGATACAACAAAAATTAAAATTTTTGAGCATGATTTTAACAAGGAGGCAATAAGTTAAAATCATATACACAAATTCTGATGGTGGTGCAAGAGGAAATCCTGGGCCAGGAGCAATAGGTGTGATAGTTAGAAAAGATGGTGAAATTCTTACAAAATATAGTGCAAAAATTGGAGAGTATGTTACGAACAATATTGCAGAATACGAAGCTCTGATAAAGGCACTTGAATTAGCTTCAAAACACACAAATGATGAATTAACCTGCATACTTGATTCTGAGTTAATTATTAAACAACTTTTGGGAAAATACAGAGTGGGGAACCCAAGATTGCTCGAGTTGTTTTTAAAAGTTCAAAAACTCCAAGAGAATTTTAAAAAAATAAGATATCTGCATGTAAGCAGATGGAACAAATTCCAAAGGATTGTTGATGAATTATTAAATGAAGAATTAGATAGGGTGGGTTATAAAAGGTATAGAAGATGAAATACAACAAACTTGTTAGAGATAAAATTATAGAAAGACTTAAATTAAAAGGATTAAATCCAACTAGCCATATTGCAAATGAAGAAGAATATTGGAAAAAATTAAAAGAAAAACTTAAAGAAGAAACAGATGAATTTCTTAAAGAATATAATAAAGGAGAACTTGCAGATATTTTAGAAGTTATTAATGCAATATGTGAATTCAAGAAAATAGATAAAGATGAGTTAGAGCTTTTAAGAAAAAAGAAATTAGAAGAGCGAGGAGGATTTAAAGACAGGATAATTCTTGATGAAGTAAAAGATTAAATATATAAATTAAATTTCTTTTTCTTAATCATGGAAAAGTTTTTTTGGGCAGATAATATTGCTGACCAGATAATAAAAAAGAACCCTAAACAAAAGCTATATGTTTGCTCTTCAAGAATTACTCCTTCAGGTATAATTCATATTGGAAATTTTAGAGAAGTTATAACACCAGAGCTTGTTGTAAGAGTTCTAAAAGACAGAGGGAAAAAAGTTCGGTTTGTTTTTTCTTGGGATGATTATGATAGATTTAGAAAAGTTCCTTCAAATGTTCCAAAAGAATATGAGAAATATATTGGAATGCCCATAAGTGATATTCCTTCTCCTTTTAAAAAGACTGAAAGTTATGCAAGATATTTTGAAGAAGAATTTGAAAAATCATTAAAAAAAGTGGGAATTGGGTCTGAATTTATAAGAGAAAGTGTGAGGAATAAAAAATGTAAATATGCTAAATTAATAAAAAAATCGATTGACAAGAAAAAAGAGATTATAAAAATTTTAAATAAATATAGAAAAGAGCCTTTGAAAGAAGACTGGTGGCCTGTTAGTGTTTATTGTGAAAAATGCAAAAAGGATTTTACAAGAATTCTCGATGTAAAAGGATATGTGATTCAATATGAGTGTAAATGTGGATATAAAGGAAAAATTGATTTTTCAAAAAAAGGGCTTGCAATGGCTCCTTGGAGAATTAATTGGCCAATGAGATGGAAATATGATGAAGTTGATTTTGAATCAGGAGGAATTGATCATAGTGTTCACGGAGGATCATTTACAACTGGAAAAGAAATTGTTAGAGAAGTTTTCAAAAGAGAACCCCCAGTATATGTTTTTTATGACTGGGTTAAAATCAAAGGGGGAAAAGAATTTTCAAGTTCAGCCGGAAACATTCTTACAATAGAGGATGTTGAAAAAGTCTATGAGCCAGAAATACTAAGATATCTTTTTGTAAGTCAAAAGCCTAAAACAGGTTTTCAAATTAGTTTTGATAATGATGTTATTAAAATATATGAAGATTATGATGCTCTCGAAGAAAGATATTACAACAAAAAGGCAAATCCAAGAGAAAAAAGGATTTACGAGCTATCTCAAGTAAAAAATGTTCAAAAAACTAAACCTCAAAAAGAAAGTTTTAGGCATCTTATTACACTTGTGCAGACAGGAAAAACAAAAAACCTAAATGTTAATGACAAAAAAAGGGCTAGAAAAGTAAAAAACTGGATTGAAAATTATGCTGATGAAGACATGAAATTTGAAATTCAAAAAAAAGTTTTAATTAAATTAAATCCAAAAGAGAAAAGAGCCATGTTAAAGTTAAGAGATATTTTGAATTCAAAGAAAAAACATACAGAAAAAGAATTATTTGATAATTTTTATGAAATTTGTGAAGATGTTGGAATAACAAACACCGAGTTTTTCTACGTTGCTTATAGAGTAATTATCAACAAACACAAAGGGCCTAGATTAGCTACATTAATATTAGTCGCAGGTAAAGATAAAATTATTAAACTCTTAGAGCAAATAAGATAGAATGAATTTAACAAGTTTAAGATGTCTAAAAATGGAACCTTTAGATATTTTGGATACGCAAGAAAAAATGATTAATGCAAGAGAGGAATTAGAAGAAGCCACTGAAAAAGCTTTTGAGGAGAACAGAATTGCAGGAATAAAAACATTGGAGCAAGCACATAGTTATACATTTGACTAAACAGATAATAACATGATTAAAAAAATAAAATGGCACTAATTGTGAAATCAAACATCAAAAAAGTTGTGAAAGAACTTGACAAGGAAAATGCAGTATCCAGCATTGCTGAAGAAGTTGGAACTGCCTTAGAAAGAAAGGTTGAAGAAGTTTTAAGAAATGCAATCAAAAGAGCAAAGGAAAATAAAAGAAGAACCTTGCAGGCGAGGGATATTTAGGCTCGCTTCGTTAGAAATTAATATTACTACAAAATCAGCTTCTCCAGATTTCTTCGTCTTAGAATTTGTTAATATATTAATTACTTTTTCCACAAAACATAATGACGAACGAAACGAGACAAATATTTTAAAAACATCTCGTTCTTTTGTTAAACATGCCAAACAACAAAATTAAAAATTTTGAGCTTGTCAATTTGCAGACAAGTTTAGGAAAGCAAATTGCCAAAGAATAAATCCAAAGGTTCGAAAGTTGAGAGAGAATTATTTCAAAAGTTTATTGAAGATGGCAGATACAGAGTTGTTCGTGTTGCTGGAAGCGGATTGATGGAAAATGCTGATTGTGATTTGATTGCTGGAAAAAAAGGAAAAAAATTTGCAATAGAAGTAAAATCAAGCAAAAAACCGATTAAGTATATTTCAAAAGAGCAGATAAACAATTTCATGATATTCTCTGAAATTTTTGGACTCAAACCTGTTATTGCCTTGAGATTCAATCGAGAGGGTTGGTTATTTATTAATCCAAGAAAATTAAGAAACTCTGGAAAAAATTGGGTCATCACATTAGAAGATGCGAGGAAAAAAGGAAAAAAGTTTGCGCAGTTTTTTAGGTAATTAGTCAGAAGGACGAGTATAATATAGATTTCCTTCTTTATCTAAAAGAGAGTAATTACTTGCGAAAAAGTTTCCTCCAGAGGATTTAGTATATGAAACCTTTATTCTTCTTTTAGGAAGAAGATTTTCATGTAACCCATGAATTATCATTTCTTTAATTTTTCCATCTTCATATTGTACTGAAAACTCTGTAAATTTTAATCCACCAATATTTTTTTTAGGTCTGGTGCATCCAATAATTATTCCTGTAAGCTCCATAACATTTAATTTCGTTATCTATTAATAAAGATTATTCTTCTATAGTATATATTACAATAAAACTTAAAACAAATTCTTTCTTTGATATTTAATGAAAAAGATATTTTTTATCTTTATTTTATTACCATTACTATCAAGCATATCTGCAATAAGAATAAATGAGATTGAGATGAACCCAAAAGGGATTGATTCTGGAAATGAGTGGATTGAATTATATAGCGAGGATGAAATTGATATTAAAGATTATAAATTAATTAACAACGACGGGAATGAATTAGCATTGTCAGGTAGTTTTTCTGGATATTATGTTTACACTTTTGAAAAACAATGGCTAGACAACATAGATGAAAAAATTTTCTTATACAAAAACGACGATTTAATTGATGAAACAAATTTATTTGAAGACGATAAAAACAATGAATTAACATGGCAGTTGTGCGATTCGTGGGAATTCTTGGAGTCCACAAAAGGAGAAGAGAATTATTGCGAAAGAAAAGAAAATGAAAAAAAAGATGAAGAAGTAGTAGAAGAAAATGAAGAGATATTTGAAAAAGTAGAAAAAAACAATACACAAAATATTAAATTAGGAACCATAGAACTGAATACTAAAGATATAAAAACTGGAAATGATAAAAAAGATTTAGACAAAAGTGATTACGCGAAATATGGATTTGTGATTTTTTGTATTTTGCTTGGACTTTTGTTTGTATTTCGAAAAAAAAGGCTTAATAAAAATGAGTTCAATGAGTAGAGAAACAAAAAATATTGTGGTGGTGATGATAATTGAAGTAATTGGAAGACCTCCGGAACATCTGACTGAAACTTTGAATGATTTAATAAAAAAAATAGATGAAGAAAAAGGAGTTGTTGTCAAGAAAAAAAAGATAAATGAACCTGTTTTAATGAAAAAAGAAGAGGATTCATCTGAAAAAATAAAAACAAAGAAACAAGAAGATTTTTACATAAATTTTGCAGAGGTTGAAGTCGAGGTTGAAGAAATTCTGTATCTCGCGATTTTAATGTTTAAGTATATGCCCGCACATATTGAGATTGTTTCTCCTGAATTAATTGCCTTGACAAACAATGGATGGAATGACATTTTGAACGAACTCACAAGAAGGCTTCATGGATATGATGAAATTGCAAGAGTAATGCAAGTAGAAAGAGAAATTTTAGAAAAGAACTTAAGAGAAATGTTAGAAGAGAAGAAATAATAAAAATAATTATATTCTAAGATATAAATTCTTAAATAACCTAAATCTCATATTGTTTTATGAGTGGGAAAATAAAAAAAACACTTGCAAAAACAGTATTAACTTTGTTTACTTCAGCTTCTATATTCTTGTCAGGCACAGGACTTGCCTTAGCAAAAGACAACAAGATAAAGATATCAGAAACACAACCTACAAAAGAAACATCATACAAATTGAAACTAGAGGACAAAATTAAAAAATTTGGTCTAACCGATATAGGCTTTGATATATTCTATGGTGAAGACACAAATTGGAGTTCCTGGTTAAAATCTAAAGAATATGACTTCAATGTTGTTGGATTTATCCTAAGAACAGGTAAGTACTTAGATGAATCAAAAAAATGGAAGCTGGATTTTGACTTAGTAATAGGTTTACATAGAGCAGAAGGTTTAGGATATTACCGCGAAGTTAGACATACAGACTGTCCTTTTAGCAGAGGTGTAAGGTATAGTCTAACCGTAGGACCTGAAGTTTATTTCAAGAGAGAATTCAAAGATTTAGTTAGCTTCTTAACACCATACATAGGCTTAGGAGTAGGCATTTCAGGTTTAATTCCACGCAAGAATCAGCCTGAATGGATGGACTTAGGGATATTAATTAATTTTGGAGTATGTGCTGGAGTTAATATTCCCATCACAAAAAATTGGGTAGTCAGAGCAGAGACTCAAGGTAAGCATGCATCCTCTCCTGGAAGTGATCGTGGAAGAAACCATCTAATAATTTCAAGTGGCTTTACATATACATTTGAATAAATCAAAAATCACTTCTTCTTTCCAATTCCAAAAAAATCAACAGTTCTTTTTGCTCCGCGATATTTTGTCTTAAAGAACCAAATTAAAAACATAATAATAATTATAACAATTACCCAACCAATTATTTTTCCTGTTGAGCTTTTTTCAATTTTTTTACAAATTCCCAAACAACATTTGTCATCTCTTGCATCAACCAATTCCCCTTCGCACTCTTGGTCTGAAGTACAAATTAATCCTCCCATTTCTGAACAAGTTTCTGTAATAGGTCCATATTCATCCCCACCATCTAATGGCTCATAATTCTCTGAAAAATTCAAAGTAATTGGCAAGAAGACAATTTCATCATCTGCCTCTGCCTTTATTTTTCCATCAGAATAAACTTCATCTTCTGAAAAAATAAACAATTTGATTTTTATATTCGAGCCTGATTCAAGATTTTCTATTTTATCAATTGAAAGAGAGACATAAGGCTCTAAATCTTTTGACACAGACAAGGATACGTCTTTTAAATCAGACTGCCCAAGATTGTAAAGATAGATTATTCTTGTTTTTTCATAATCTACAGGCACAGAAATCTCTAGTTCTGATGGGCTGAATCTGAGTATTTTCTTTGTAACACAATCTCCATTGACACAATTTTCATCTTCATCACATGTTCCGCAACTTCCTCCACAACCATCATTTCCGCACTCTCTATCCTCACAGTCAGGAATGCATTCTTCTCCATTCAAATCTTTTCCTTCCACTCCAAAAACATAAACAGGAATTTCATATTTCAAATTTCCTGAACTTAATTCAATTTTTTCAAATGTTGATTGTTCAAGATTTTCCACAGAAAAATAAATTTTCTTAATTTCTCCTGACATTAAAGTTATTGGCTCTTCGCCTTTCAAATCAAAAGAAGACGAGACAACATCAACATCTATTTTAGAGTTCTGCAAATTTTGCACTTTTATAAAAAAATCTTCGTTCGTTGTTATAAAACCAGGATAAACACTAAACTCTGCGATTTGATCTGATATTGAAAAATTTTTTGTTATTTCATCTTCAATAATTTGACTTTCCTCCATATATCTTACATCTTTTATAACTATGGAATAATTGTTCTGGTTTTCCGGAAGCGAAGCATATATGTAAAATTCATTGTTTATTTCTGCAACATCATACAAAAAAGGAACTCTTACATGCCCCCTATAAAAAAACACATTCTTGAATAAAATGTTGTCTATAAAATTTCCTGAAATTCTTGCCATTAAAGTTTCTCCTTGATTGAAATCTGATTCCATGTCAAATTCAACTGCTGAGATAATTGGGAATAGAAATAACAATATTAAAAAAATGATTAGTTTTTCTTTCATAAATAAATTAAGATAGGTGGGTTTTTATATTTTTACAGGAATGGGAGTGTATTTATGTCTGTTCCTTCATTTTTTATAGGCATTATTTCTATTGAAAGTAATTCATTCTTGAATTTTTCTTTGAGACTGTTTAATATTTTATGGAGTTCTGAAATTTCTTTGTGAACTATCTGCATATAACAATTGGGGTTACCCAACATCATCATAAAGGAATCCACATATTTAGAATTCTTTGCAAAGTCTCTTAGTTTTTCCTGATTGTATGAAGAGAAATTGTGAAGATTAATAAAAATTAAACTGTAAAAATATCCTGTTTTTTCCATGTCAAAATAAGCTCTTGTTGTTATGAGAATTTTTTCCTTTTGTAATTTTCTTATTTTGTAAAGAATCAGTTCTGCAGAAAAATTAGTCTCTTTTGCAATATCTATTATTCTTGTATTAGCGTTTTTATTCAGCACAGAAAGAATCTTCTTTTCCTTTTCATCTAATTTGTATTCCTTTGATTTATATTCGTGGAAGATATGTGGCTGAGCCTGGATATTGCCAAGAAATTTCAGAGGATAAAATTCAGCAAAATATGGCTCTATAACATGAAAGTCAGATATCTCTTTATTGTTTTTTTGTAGGATTTCTGATATGCAGTCGTTTCTCTGTTTTTCGTTTTTGAATACAAAAACTGTACCTATGTCATATTCAGATAAAACCTCAATAGTATTTATGCGATTTTTGTTTGTTTTTAATCCTTCTTTAAATTTTTTGATGTGAATTGGCTTGGATAGTTTGAAGAACATTAATGTAATTAAATGATATCCTAATCTGCTATAACTAATAAGAGGGATATAACCTTTGATTATTCCTTCTGATTCAAATTTTTTAATCCTGTAAGAAACCTGCTCTCGTGATATACCAAGAGATTTTGCTATTTTTGTGGCGGGCTCTCTTGAATTATGATACAAATAAGAAAGGAGTTTTTTGTCTACGGGCCTTAATATGTTTTCTTTCATAAAAATAAGATAATTTTAGATTTATTAAACTTTTTGGTTTAAAGTTTTAGTTTTTCTGTAAAAAATTGGAGAAAGGTATAGATATTAGAAATACTTAAATAGGACATGGTAAATAGATATAATGTAAAAAACCTAACACCAGAAAGTGAAAGATGTTGGCCACTTCCAGGTTGTCCTGCAATTTATGAAATTACGCCAAAAGATATGCAATGTACTGCTGTGAGTTGTCCTAGTATTTATGATATTAAAAACAAGACACCGACAGAAGAAATGTGTCTTGTTGGCACCTGTCCAGGAATTGAGGAATATAAAGATAAATATTTAATTATTGGAAAAAAAGCAAATCCTTCTGATTTTGGTTTAGAAAAGAAGGTTGGAAAAGATGAAGTTTTAATTGAAGTTCCAAAAGAGATTATTGATAATAAAAGGAAATAATGCTAAAAGAATTCTTGAAAAAATATAGAGACAGGTTTCTCTTTTCAATAAGAAAACAGATTTATGATTTAATCGATGAAAATTCTGAAGTTGTTGATATTGGTTGTGGGGATGGAGAGTTATTAAGAATTTTATCCCCTAAAATTAAGTATGGGTTAGGAATTGATAAGAATAAAAGAGAGATTAATTTTACTAGACAATTAACTGAAAAAGCAGGAATTGTGAACTTAGAGTTTAAAATTACAGATGCAAAAAAAGATTTAAAAGAAAAATTTGATTATTCAATTTTGATGTTTGTTTTACACTCCTTAGATTATGATTCTCAAATAAGGGTTTTAAGTAATGCAAGAAAAAATTCAGGTGAAATTATAATTGTTGACATTAAATCATCTAGAAAAAATTTGTTAATTCATTTGGAAGAAATTTTAACAGGACATTATAAACAATTTAAAACTTATTTAGAATCTGGAGGAATTGAAGGTTTGATTGATTCTAAATCTTTAGAAAGATTTGATACTTGTAAAGATTATATTGGGATTTGGAAAGTTGTTATATAAGAAATTAATTTCATTTACCCATCTCCTTCAACTTTTTAAGAACCTCGTCAAGTTCTCCTTTAGGTTTTTTAGGCAAAGGTCTTCTCGCTGGTTGTCTTGTTGTTGGAGACAGAATTCTCCTTGGCATTAATGTTCTTGGAGTTCTTGAAGGCAGAAAAAATCCCGGCCCTTTTGGTTTTGATTTTCCAAACTTGGATTTAATTCTAAACCAAAAAGTCCTTAATTTATCTCTAAAAATTATTCCTAACAAAACTAGAACAATTAATGACAACAACACCCAAATCCACCAACGAGTTGGTTCAGAGGGAGGAGTTCCTTCTACACAACAAACATCTCCAGAATAATCACACTCGTCGCTGGTTTCTTCTTCACCATCATTGCAAGAAATTCTACAAGTTCCTCCATATAATTCACACTCTGAAAGATCACTCATCGTTTCACATTCTCCACCAACACAACATTTCTCTCCATAAAGCAAATCAGAAGCAGCTTCCCAATTTCCCCCTATACAATTATCACTTGAACTGCAAATTTCTCCGCCCAAATCAGCAACACACTCATTTGAAATTTTAGGCTTTGTACAACAAACATTAACTCCAAAACAATCATAATTTTCCAATTCATCACCTCCAGCTTCTTCACAACTCATACTTGACATACAATCATATCCTTCATCTTCACAATCAAATTTAATAGAGGTTCCGGATTCATCGCAACAAATATCATTTTCATCTGGACAAACATAATCACTATCTAAGACAGTTCCATTACAATCTTCAGATAATACACAAGAATAACCAGCATCTTCACAATCAATCTCATCGCCTCCAGGTTCAGACATTTCTTTTGGCCAAATAGAATATAAAATAAAAGCAGTATCTCTAATGTTTCCTTGCCAACATCCTTCATTATCTTGAATTCCTAAAAGCCAGTTCTCACTATTTGTTTTTTCTGGAAGTTCTTCATATTGAAAAGGAAATAATGCCAAAGCAGTATCATAAAATCTATCACCTGAAACTTTCCAATATTGATTGCTCATTTGTTTTTCCAATAAAGTGCTTCGGAAAACAGTGTCAGATGTTATAGTATATAAAAAAGATTCAGGAAGATATTGTTCATTTTCAGAGGATTTTGTAATTAAATAAGGCAGATAAGAAGATAAGTCATAATCCAAATAATCCAAAACCATTGCTGCCCACAAGCTTCCCTCATAATCACAAGAAGTTCCTTGCGCAAAGCAAAAGGATTTTATTTTTTCTGTTGTTGTTCCTCCTGCTGATGCTGAATTTGTATCCTCTGAAACATAAATTGTAGATGAAGATGGTTTTTGATATAACAATGTTGTAAGAAATCCCTTATCACATGAGATTTCAAATTCCTTGTCATAACACGGCGGAGAAATTTGGAGCCACCATGAACCCTCTGACAAACCCAAACAACTTCCTGCTCTTTGATTTATTTTTTTATCTGCTCCAATATTTATATCATATGAGGAGCTAGAATAAGTTATTGTGCATGTTGTTGCTTCTATGCTCTCAATTTCCAAATACCAAATAATATCAGAGGGGGTTGTATTTTGAGACAAAAGCCATTCCTCTGCATCTGAAGTATCAGTATTTGCTTTATCCAAAGCTAAAATCGCCTGAGCAGTTGTTTTTATTTTACAATTAGATTTGGGCCAACATTTCTCATCTTGTGAATCATCAATAACTTCACTCTTGCATTCTCCTATAGCTAACAAAGAAAAGATTCTTTCTTCAGGAGAAACAGAAGAACATTTATCTTCTATTTTTTCTTCAAGACATCCATATGCTTTGTCTATTTTATCCTGTGTCTCATCTGCAATCAGAGAAGGTACAACAAATATTAAAGAGACAATCAAAATACTAAATAAAAACACCTTCTTTTGCATAGAATATATAATTAATTGTTGTTTTTAAAATTATCTTTATTTCTCTTAAAATCTTTTTTTTCCTTGCTATTTCCTATAAAATTTTTTTTAACAATGTAATTCACAGGATTTTTTATTAATTTACAGAAATCATCTGGCAGGCAAACTCCGATTCCCTGATAAAATTCCTTACAATTTGAAGGCATCATTGGCTTCCTATTATAACTCCAAGAAATTTGGGATTCAATGTAACTCTGTTTAAGCTGGGGATTATTTTTTTTATCCCAATCCATAATTCTCTTCTCCAATTCTTCTCTTTCCATTCCAATAGAACGAAATAAATTTATCAAAATAAACAGAGCTCTTTTTTTTCCGTCATCTAATCCTTGCAAAATTCTTTTGATGCATGGAGGAAAATTTTTTTCAGATAAATTATCAAGCTTAATGGGTTTATAATCAAAACTTTTTTTCTCTTCTTTAATATCAGGATTGTTCTCCTTATACCAATCTAATGCCTGGATTAAAAGTTCAGAAGCTTCGCCCTCTTCTGCATCTGGCATAAAATTTCTTATCTCTGCTTTTAGATGATCTGCATCTGTTAGTTGAAAATTAGAAATTTCTTCTGGATTTAAAACAATGCTCGCCAAGGCAGTTTTTTCATGTAGAGAATAGGGCATTCGGAACAGATGTCTTGGAGAAACTAGAATAATATCTGGAGCAACTTTTTCTATGATTTCTTTTTCTCTTTTATCTCCTTTTATATATTTATTAATGGTTTTGTATTCTGAATTTTCATAGATAATCTCTCCAATTTTTTTTGCTATTTCTTTTTTGGTTTTATCCAAAATATATTTGGTTATAATTTTTGGATATTCTGGAAACATGTCAGAGGTTTTAATTTCATTTATTTTTTTAGGAAAAGCCTTCCATGGAACAAGAATATGAAATCCCTTGCTTCCTGAAAACTTTACTCCAATGTTTTTAATTCCGTGAAATTTTAGCATATCAATTATTACTCCTGCAGAAATTTTACTATAGTCTATATACTTGCTGTCAATATCTATTAACAAGTCCCACCCAATTCTCAATTCATTTGATTGAGTTTCATTCATTCCTGTAACAATTTTTAAGGGGTTTTCCCAAAGCTCTTCTGAACAGTGAAAGGAAGTTGCTCCTTTTTTTACCAACTCAAAAATATCCCCTATATATTGAAAAGAATCTGGTCTTTTTCCAAATCCTTCAAAATACCTTGGGCAAATCTCCCTATTTTTGGAAAAC
>CAZHRM010000013.1:0-15277 GCA_964534855.1 Candidatus Woesearchaeota archaeon | reverse complement strand
GCAGGTATACATTATATTTGTTTTTTTATTTGTTTTTGTTTTTCTTTTGAATTTTGATACAGCAGGTTTAGAACCCCATTTTCCCTTGTTTCCTATCCCCCTGTTTAATCCGCGTTTTTTTGCTCTTGATAATGAGCCTCTTGTTAGAGTTCCTCTTTTTGCTCCTGTTGACACTACTTTGATTTTTTGCTCTGTTTTCTTTTTGCAATACGGACAGTATCTTTTTGTTGTTTTAGGAATTTTCATAATTTAGTGAGAAAATTTTGATTTATAAAGTTAGTGTATGGTCCAGGCAGGAATCGAACCTGCGACCTCTTCCACGTCAAGGAAGTGTCATGCCATTAGACCACTGGACCTTAAATGTATTAATCCAAAGAAATATTTAAATATGCTGTTTTTTTATTTTAGATATGGGAAAAGGAGGATTAATTGGATTTTTGGTGTATTTAGTCTTTGGATTGTATTTTATCAATTCTGCTTTTAATTTTATTACTCTTCCTGAATTTGTTTCTAATGTTGACAAATGGATAATGTTTTTTGGAGGAATCTTGATTGTTCTTGGAGGAATTAATTACTTTAGAGCAAGTAAAAAATCTCTTTGATTAATTTCTTAATAAGATTTATATAGAAAAATAAAATAGATATTCATTTACTTAGTAAGTTACTAAGTAAATTAGTTATTAAGAAAAATTTATATATGGTTTTTTCTTATGATTTTAATAAAATTAGGGGTTAATATGAAAAAATACTTACTTCTTATAGAAGATGAGAAACTTTGGGAAAAATTTAAAGAAATCATCAGTAAGGATATTAATACTGAAATTATTGAATTAATAAAAAATAAACTTAATTTAAGGGTGAAAAAATGAGAAACATTAAAGCACAAGTTACAATTTTTATTATAATTGCAATTATTCTTGTTGGGTTAGTTGTTAGTTTTTTTGTGTTTAAGGAGTCTGTTCTTAATCGGAAAATTCCTGCAAACATGGAGCCGATTCATAAAACATTTTTGTCTTGTCTTGAAAATGAGGCTTCTATTGGAATAGATATTTTGGAAAGCCAGGCAGGTTATATTTCTTTGCCTGATTTTGAGCCTGGTTCAGAATACATGCCTTTCTCGTCCCAACTTGATTTTTTAGGAAATTCAATTCCTTATTGGTATTATGTTTCTGGAAATAATATTCAGAGGGAACAAGTGCCTTCTAAGGGGGAAATGGAAAAACAGCTTGGAGAGTTTATTGAAGATAAAATAAATGAATGCATTTTTGATAAATATTATGAACAAGGATTTGAGATTAGTCAGGGAGAGCCAAAAGCAAAAATAAGCATTAGAAACAATGAAGTTGATGTTTTGTTGGATATGGGTTTGGGTATTGTTAAAGAAGAGGATAGTGTAGTGGTTGACAGTCATGAGGTAATAGTTAAGTCAAGGTTAGGGGCTCTTTATGATTCTGCAAAAAAAATCTATGAGCAAGAGCAGAGCAGTTTGTTTTTAGAAAATTACGCTGTTGATACTCTAAGACTTTACGCTCCTGTTGATGGTGTTGAGCTTACTTGCTCTCCTATGATTTGGAATGCCGACGAGATTTTTGATGAATTGCAAGGAGCTATTGAAGCAAACACATTGGCATTGAAAGTAAAAGGTGGGGATTATTCTTTGAGAAAAGAAGAGAATAAATATTTTGTAGTTGATGCTCCTGTTGATGCAGATGTTCGATTTATTAATTCAAAAAATTGGACTAATGGTTTTGAGGTTTCTCCCTCTGAAGCGAGTGTTCTAATGGCAAAGCCAGTTGGAAATCAACCTGGTTTGGGCATTTTAGGTTTTTGTTATGTCCCATATCATTTTGTTTATAATGTTAGATATCCTGTTTTAATTCAAGTCCAGTCTGGAGAAGAAATTTTTCAGTTTCCAGTTGCAGTTGTTTTGCAGGGAAATAAACCTCGGGAAGCTTTGGATGTCAGTGCTATTGAAATTGGAATTCCTGAATTGTGCAAATACAAAAATACTTTGGTTGAAGTTAATACTTATGATACAAATCTAAATTCTGTTGATGCTTATATTTCTTATGAGTGTTCTGGAACAACCTGTGATATTGGAAAAACAAACCAGGGAAGATTATCAGCAGAATTTCCTCAGTGTGCTAATGGATATATTTTAGCAAGAGCAGAAGGATTTGAAGATGCTAAATATTTTTATTCAACTACTGAAACTGGAAGTGTTGATATTATACTTGATAGGCTTTATGAGTTGGATGTTGAATTGAAATTAGATGGTGGAAATTACAATAGAGATGCAATAATTAGTTTTATTTCAGACAGTTCCTCAAAGACAATTATTTATCCTGAACAGAAAAATGTGGAGTTGAGCGAGGGGCAGTATGAAATTCAGGTTTACATATATAGGAACTCTTCATTGAGATTAGAGAAGACAATCCACGAGCAATGTATGGAAATTCCTAAATCAGGGTTGGGTGGTTTGTTTGGATTAACAGAAGAAAAGTGTTTTGACATTGAGATTCCTGCACAGATTATTTCAAATGCTTTGTCAGGAGGAGGGAAGGAGAATTATTATATTTTGGAATCTGAATTAGAAAGTTCAGAGGTTATTGAAATAAATGCTAGGAGTTTGCCATTACCAAGTTCAATTGAGCAGTTGCAGGACAATTACTTGTTATTTGAGGATAAAGATTTGGGGGTTTATTTCAAATGAAAACAAGAGAGATGAAAAAAGGAATTAATTTTGGAATGTTTTTGTTATTGGGAATTTTGTTGATTTCTTTTGGTTCAGCAACTTACATGCGTTCAAATGTTCAGTATACTCAACCAAGTTCTGGATTTTCTGCTGGAGGTTATTGGCAGCCCGATAGGTCAATGTGCGAGGCTGGACAGGATTTTATTATTCAAATTGCTCCTTTTGGTTGCACTCCTACTGTTGTTAGAAGTGATTTACTTGAAGAGCAGAATGTTCCTGTTTTTTGCCAGTTAGGCGCGACAAAAATTAATCCTTTGATAGACATTGAAGCAATTGAGAGTCTTTCTTTTTCGGGAAGATATCCTGAAGAAGTTTCAGGTGTTGGCTTTCATCCTGCGAGCGCTGCATTAGGAGTGAGTGGTGATTTGAATTCTCCTGTTCTGAATAATATTGGTTATGCTGTAATAGTTTTGAAAAAGCAAGAGAATGCTTCTGCAATGCCTGACTTTGTTCAGGGCAACCTTACTGTAAAAATAGAATATGACATTCAGAATGCTTTGGGCATAGGAAAAGCAACTTTTTATCTTCCTGAAATGAGCGAAGAAGATTGGAATAAAAAACATTCCCAATATAATTTTTGGAATGGAAGATTTTATTTGAGAGCAGAAGGAATTGACAATGAAGGAGCGACAGTTTTGGTTTATGATGACACTCGAAGAATTTCAACTGTTTCTTTAGAAAAAGGAGAAACATCAGAAATGATTTATCTTCCTGGTTTTGACTGCTTGGCTGGTTTGAAATTAAAATTAGATGGATTAGAAGCTCCAGACACAAGAGCAAAGTTGGACATTAATGGGGAGATTGTGGAGGTTGCAGAAGATGAAAAGTTCTTGGAGAACAGATGTTGGGTTACTAATATAGACAAGAAAGGGCTTGTTCAGAAAGTAACAATTAAATGCAAGGAAGATGAGAGTTCTGGTTTTTTTGGAAGCGAGAGTTTTGATTTGATGATTAGTCCGAAGATTAAGTTGGATTTTGATGGGGCAAAAGAAGAGGGGTATGAAGTTGGTAAAAAACTTCCTTTTAGTGATGATAAGAATAAAAATGTTTATCTTGGTTATATTGGAACTGAAGGAGATTCAGGAAAAGAAAAAGATTTACGTATCCGTTTTGTTCAAGTTCCTAGAGAGAAATATAATTATGATTACTTAAGTGATGATATGATTTCTGAGGTTGCGAGATATGATATAGATAGTTTAGATGCTCAAAAAGGAGGAGTTTTATCTAAAATATTTAGTGTTGTAACAAAATCTTCATCGCTTTGGATTGAAAGATTTGCTAGATATATTGTACAAGGAACTGAAATAAGAAGTGTTTTTAAATATTCTGAAAAAGGAAATGTTTATGGAACAGAAGTTACTCTTGTTGGTTTTGCAGGAGCGCAAGATGTAGAGCTTAATGAAAGTATTAAAGAAAACTACCAAAATGCAATAAAAGATTATGATAATCTTATCAATAGTTTTTCTTCTGAAAAATTTACTGAAGGATTTGATGAAATAACTTATGGCGAGGAAGCTTTGTACCGAAAGATACTTCTTGCTTATGATGTAGGGCAAAGAAAAACAGTTGTTGATTTATGTAAGGAATTTGAAAACAAATATCCTAAATCTGAGAAACCTTTGGAAACTCAATGTAAGGATACATATAAACTTTCAAGTTCTGAAATTTCAACTAGAGATGTTTTAGTTAATGGGGTTAAGAGAATTTCTTTTGATGGAATTTATGAGCCTAGTGTGGAGGAGTATGGTGCCGAGATTTTTTTAAGTGGTGTTGGAGTGGATTATTCTGGAAAAAGTATTTTACAGAAAAATGAAGAAGCATATTTTTCTGATTCAGAATTTATTGAATTAAAAGAACTTCATGAAGATTACGCATTATTTGATGTTAGTTCAGTAAAAGAATCTTCTCTAAGAGAAGTTGCTTGGAAAACAGATTATTTAAAAATTAATTTAAATGATTATAAAGTTATAGGTGAAAATAATTATCAAATTAAATTAACAAAAATAAACCTCAAAAAATCAGCGAAGGTTTCTGTTGTTCCTAATATTGATAATGCAGGGACAGAGGCGAATTTTAGTTTTAAGATTGGAATTGAAAAAAGGGCGATACAGCTTTCTCCTGAAAAGACTTTAGAGAAGATTAAGTCACTTAATGAGACAATTGAAAAGTGGGAGGAGAAGTCAGAGCAGCTTGGAAAGGTTGTAAAGGGATTGAAGACAGCTTGTTTAGGTGTTGGTGCTTATTTGACTGTTAAGAACCTTTTCTCAAATGTCGGTGGAAAATCAATTGCAAGACAAGAGGTTATGCGGAGTGAGGGTGGGTGGTATGATAAGTGTGCAGATTTAGTTAATAAAAAAGAATATACTTCGGTAGAGCAATGTTTGTATAAAGAAGGAGATAATATTGAGAGAGATGTTAATACTTATTATGAAGCATTGGAAAAACAAAATGAGGAGATTAAAGCATTACAAAAAGATTATGAAACTACAAAATTCTTAACAGAGACACATATTGATACTGATAAATTTGGAAAGGAATATATCCCTTTTGTTAAGACAGAGCTTGAAAAGACTCTTGATGTGGATAGAGAAATAGATGTAAATGGAGAGAAAGTTAAGGTTTCAGAAATTGTTAATATGGTAGATTCAAGTAAAGTTTCAATTTCGCAGGCAAGAGAATTGCAATTAAAAAATAGGCTTGAAGAAAAAGAACAAGTAGACAAAATTTTGAAGGATATTTATGTTAATAATAAAGCAGAAGTTGCAAGAGAAACTCTTGCAAATAAATTTGGGGTTTCTGAAGCAGATTATGGTTCAGTTAAAGAAAAAATGCAGAAGTTTGCTATTACTAAAGATATAACCTGGGGCGATGTTGAATCTCAATTTGTTAATGAGACTGAGGGAATTGAGGGTAAAAATTATATTAGGTTTTATGGTGATAAAGGAACTGGAAGTAAAGAATATTTAGTTGTTTTGAATAATGAGTACCATGTTACTAAAACTTATGAAATTATTACAGATTCTGAAAGTGGATTATCTGGTTTGGACCTATATTCTAAAGATGGTGATGAAAATCCTTTTGATTTAGATTATGAAAAACAAGATGCAGAAGCTTACAAAAATCATTATGAGAGTCCTGAGTTGAGATATTATGAGACAGCGCCTTACAATGGACTTCCTGCTGTTGTGCCCTTTGATTTGGATGAAGGATGGTATGCATATGTTTCACAAACCTTGCCTGTTCTTGGGAATATTGGTTCATATGATACATCTGGAAGAGTTTCTAGTCTTTATGTTTGTAATGTTTGGGATAATAAAAGAGAAGATAATAAAGGAGGAGATGACAAGTGCACTATGGTTAATCTTGGAACAGGACAGCCTTATAACCAAATAGGAGGGTTAACTGAGACAGAAGCACGTAAGATTGTGGGATGTGCTGTTGATGCAGTTGAGCAAGCTTCAAGGCAACATAAGTCAGGAGTTAAAAGAGTTCAAATTAGCACAGCTTGTGGAAAATTTTATGTAGAAGTTGGAAAGCCTGCAGTTGATATTCCTGATATGCAATGTCAAGATTTTATGTCTCCGACAGACTGTTTCTGGTTATTTAATGTTTGCGATCCTGTTGTTTGTCCTTCAAGCAGATGTGATTTTGGAGGAAGTTATCCTGTTAGTGATGTTATTCAGTCAGGAATAATTGGAAGCATTTTCCTATGCCTGCCAAATTGGAATGAAGGAATTCGTGTTCCTGTTTGTTTGAGTGGAATCAAAGCAGGAATTGATGGTTTGCTTTCTGTTTATACTTCTTATAGAGATTGTTTGCAAGAGAGTTTAGATACTGGAAAGATGGTTGGTGTTTGCGATGAGATTTATAGTATATATTTATGCGAGTTTTTCTGGAGACAAGCGCTTCCAATAGCAAATCTTGTTATTCCTAAAATGATGGAAATGCTTATGGGACAAAATGTTCGCGGAGGAGGAGAGTATTTGGGAGTTGCAAGTGCGTGGGATAATGCAGGAAAGTCAATGGATTATTTTGTGCAATATTATGCTGCAGATGCATATACTGCATTTAAGGCAAGAGTTTCAGAGAAAATAAGTGATGCTTTTTGTGATGTATTTATTTCAGGAAGTTATCCTGATGGAGGTAATTTAATTGATTCTTTGACAGAGCCAGATTCACCACCTCAATTCCATGGACGATTTGACGAGATTCCTTTTACAACAGCAACAGTCCCACCTATTTCACATTATAAGGTGTTTTATCATATTTATGCTGGAAAAGAATCCCGGGCTTATTATAAAGTTTATTTGAAAGCCAGCGAGGGAACTTCGTTTTATCAGGACACTTCAACAATAAGGTTTGTTGATTCTGGTTATATTGTAACAGGAGGCTATGTGTCTGAGACATTGGACTTTACTGCTCCTTCTGGTTATAAGGAGATGTGCATAATGGTCAATAATCAAGAGGAGTGCGGATTTAAGGAAGTTTCAACTTCATTTGCAGTAGATTATATTGAAGACCAGTATAAGAAAGAGCAAGCATCAGCAACAGATATAAAAACAGAAACAGAATGCGTTTCAGGAACTGCAAGTCTTTACAGCTTGTTGACTCCGAGTGCTGAAGGAGCAGCAGAAGAAATAATTGACCCTGCGATTTACAACAAAGGAATAATAAGAATTTGTGCAACAGAAAGTCCTGGAAAAGCCACAGATGCATTAGATGGAACAGGAAGTGCAAGATGGATACCTGTAGGTTATTGTGGTGATGAGAACATGAAGTGCTGGCTTGATACAAAGAGTGTGGAGAATACTATGGAGTTTAATGTAAGTGCTCAAGAGGTTTTGAAAGAACAGAGTGATAGTTATCTTGAGATTTTGATGAGTGAAGGAGATTATTTTACAGAAGAAGAAGTTAATAGTAAAATTGATGAAATTGAAAAAGAGTCAAATTTAGAAGAAAAGATAAAATTAATTAATGGAATCTTTGAAAAAGTTTTCTGGAATAATCAAAAAGCACATCTATTATTGTTGAGAGGAAATGCTTATGCAAATTTGGCTAGGGCATTGTATAGAAGTGTAGAGCAGGAAAAGACAAATGTTCCTGCTTCAGTTCCTGATTCTGATTCAGATTCTGGTATTTATAGTGGGGATGATGAAGTTTATGAAGAAGAACCTGTAGAGGAAAAATGTACAGAATATCTATGTGAAGCAGCTACTAGTGTGAGTGTTGAACTTAATGTTGTAGGAGGAAAATGCCACATAGATATAGGAAAAAGAATAATGGAAATTGCAAAAGAAATAAAAGAAGAAGAAAATATTGATGATGCAATAGTAAAAAGAGATACAGGTGCAGAGAATTTTGAGTGTTTGGTTCTACAACTTGCTATGCAAGAAAGTTGTTTAGCACACTGTGTTTATAATGAAGAGGAAAAAGATTATAAATATTGTGATGGAAATTCTAATTTAGTAGTTAAAGGGGATAAAGATAATAGTATAGGTGTGATGCAGATAAATATTAATGCTAATCCAAGTATGGAAAATAAAGCTTTTAATTTTGAAGAAAATGTTAGATATGGAATAAAAAATATTTTAGTGGATTATGCTTGGAAACTTGCTAAAAAATCTACTGATGGAAGATATTATGATTGTAAGAAAGAAACTTATTCTGGATGGAACTTGGCTTTAAGATATTATAATGGTTGGTATCCTCAGGATTGTAGCAAGGGAGATAAAGATTATGTTGAACATGTTTTAGGACGCCAAGATGAGATTGCTGAATTGTTTCCTGAATGTGCTTAATTATAAATTATGCGGAAGAAAGTCCTAAAAATTCCTTCAGAATTTTGGGAGCTTCGGTTCTCTTTAAGATTGAACCTCACCGATTCGAACCCTTATTCGAATCAAATTTATAAAATCCAATCTAAAGATTGGATATGCGGAAGAAAGGATTCGAACCCTCGCAAGCACTAAGCTAACAGGTCCTAAGCCTGTCCCGTTTGACCACTCCGGCACTTCCGCTTAAAATTGGGTGGTAATTCCTATATAAAAATGTTTAGAATATATACTTTAAAAAATATCTATTCCTTACTTTATAATTGAGTTTTATTACTTCTTCTTGGACTCTGCTTCTTTTTGTTTTATCTTTTCTTCTAATTTCAATTTTTCTATGAGTTCTTTGTATCTGTTTCTGATTGTGACTTCTGTTATTCCTGCTATGTCTGCGACTTCTCTTTGAGTTTTCTTTTCGTCGTTCATCAGGGCGGCCACATACAATGCTGCCGCAGCAATTCCTGCAGGGCCTCTCCCAGAAGTTAATTCAACTTCTTCTGCTTGTTTTAATACTCTTAAAGCATCATTTTGAGTTCTTGGAGATAACTTGAGCACAGAAGAGAATCTTGAAATGTAGTCTTTTGGCGAGCTTTGGTTCACTCTAATTCCTAGTTTTCTTATTATGAATCTGTAGGTTCTTCCGATTTCTTTTCTTTCAACATCAGACGCTGTTGCCATTTCATCAAGTGTTCTTGGAATGTTGTACGAACGACAGGCAGCATATAGACAGGCTGCAATTACTGATTCCATACTTCTTCCTCTTACTAATCCTCTTTGCAAAACATAATTATAAATTCTTGAAGCCTCATCTCTTACAACATTTGGCAGATTAAGATAAGAGGAAACAACTCTCAGTTCTGCCATTGCTAATCTGAGATTTCTTTCAATACTTGTAGAAACTCTCTCCTGCCATTTTTTTAATCTTAGGAATTTTCTTGTCTGCCTTGGTTCTAGTTTGTAAATATCTGAAATTTCTCCGACATTTGTTGTTAAGCCTTTGTCAAACTTTTGTATACTTATTGGTGCTCCTCCTCTTCCCTTTTTTTCTCCTTTGTCAAACCTTCCTTGTAGGTCTATTCCAGTATCGACCATTTTCTCTTCGATAACAAGACCACAATCGTTGCAAATAACCTCTCCTAAGTGTGCATCATAAGTAATATTTATGCCCCCGCATTCTGGACATTTTTTTATGCCTGCCATTTTGAATAACCGTAAACTTTATAAAAGAAAAAACTTTATAAAACTTTTGTTTTTTGTGACTTTGCACAAATAGTAAAAATTATGGGAATTTATTTGATCAAAATTCCATTAACAACTCCTTCTTGAGTTGGGCGGTTTGTTATTCTAACTTTTCCAATTTCTGTTTCAAGAATTGTTCCTTTTGTTAATATATTCTGTCTTGCTAGAAATTTATTTGATGGTGTTTCAAGAACATTTTTTATTTCCATTTTCCTGATTTTTTTGTCTTTTGTTTGGACATTTACAAATTTTGCTCTAAGCAAAAATGTTTTTTTATTTCTTCCCCTTGTTTTTTTTGTCTTTCTTTTTTCTTCACCTATTTTTACAATTCTTTTTTGCCCAGCTATCTCATATGACTTTTTCTTCCTACTTTTAATGTATCTTCCTCCAGATATTTTTCTTCCTTTTTTTGTTACCATATAAAATTGGATAAATACTTGTTTAAATAAACTTCTATTGTATGTTTTTAAGCATAATAATCTTTATAAAATTTTTTTGTATTGATTAATAGGGATAATTCGCATAATTACTCAATTGAAATTAGATTTGATCCTGAAACTACAGATTCAAATAAGAGAAAAAATTACGAAAATTTTTTAAGGAAGTATAGTGCTTCTGCTGGCACTGTCGATAAAGATGGGAATCTTAGTTTATTTATTAGTTCTGATAAATCTTTGGAGATTAATAAATTGGAGAGGGAGCTTGAAGGAATTGAAGTTATTTCTTTTGAAGAAATAAATTTAGATTAATTTAACGAAAACCTTATAAACCGGCTGTTATAAAATTGATTATAGTAAACTGAAAAATTTTTACATAAATTTAATAATTTAAAATGGTTAATGGAATTGAAAGACCTTTGGATTTGTTGAACAACTCAAAAGGAAAAGAAGTTTTAGTGCATTTGAAAGGCGACAAACAGTTTGTAGGAACTTTGCTGGCTTTTGATATACACATAAACTTAGTGTTGGACAACATAAAGGAAATGCAGAACAACGAGATAAAAAGAAACCTTGGATTGACTTTTCTAAGAGGAGATACAATTATTTTTATTTCTCCGGCTTCAACAGCCTTAAGGAAAGAATAAGCGTTATACCTGTTAAATTTTCGCGAGGTCCAAATTTATTTTATAGTTGGAGCCTTGTGAAATTTGTTATATCATATTCCTTTTTTAGTTAATTTATTAAATGCTTCTTTACTATTTTTACTATGATAAAAATAACTTTTTTGGGAACTTCAGCCTCGATACCTACTACCAATAGAAATTCAACATCTGTTTTGCTGAATTATAATGAGGAAAATATTTTAATGGATTGTGGCGAGGGAACTCAAAGGCAGTTTAGAAAAGTAGGATTGAATCCTTGTAAGTTAACTCGGGTTTTAATTAGCCACTGGCACGGAGACCATGTTCTTGGAATTCCAGGATTACTTCAGACTTTGGCATTGAGTGATTATAATAAAACGCTTTTTATTTATGGTCCAAAAGGAACTAAAACTTTTATGAAAAATTTATTCAATACATTTGTTTTTAGAGAAAAATATTCAATTAAAATTGATGAAGTTGATGGAAGATTTTTTGAGACAAAGGATTTTTTTCTTGAATCTAAAAAGATGACTCATAGTATTCCTTGTAATGCTTACTCTTTTATTAAAAAAGGGCAGATAAAAATTGATAAGAAGAAATTGAAGAAATCAAAGTTGCCTTCTGGTCCTTTGCTTCAAAAATTGAAACAAGGAAAAAGTATAGTCTATAAGGGAAAAAAATATTTGGCAAAAAATCTAACTTATAGGGAAGAGGACAAAAAAATTTCCTTTGTTTTTGACACCTCAATGAATGAAAAAATTGTTCCTTTTGTGAAGAATTCTGATTTGTTGATTTGTGATTCAACTTATGCTTCAGAACTTACAGATAGGGCTAAAGAATATAAACATTTGACAGCAAAGCAAGCTGCAGAACTAGCAAAGAAATCAAACTCAAAGAAGCTGGTTTTGACTCATATAGGTCAAAGATATGATAAGAAACTTAAAAATCTTTTAGATGATGCGAGGAAAATTTTTAAAAATTCTTTTTTGGCTAAAGATTTTGATGTCTTAAAAATCTAAATAGAAAGATTTTAAATGTATTCTTCTAATATAATTATAAGCCCTTGTAGCTCAGCCTGGATAGAGCGACTGCCTTCTATTAAAATAAAGAGGAAAGCAGTAGGTCGCAGGTTCGAATCCTGTCGGGGGCATTATAAAAGAGTCTTGGAATGAAAAATAAAAGAGGAATTGAAAAAGTTTCAATAGTAAAATGTAAAACTTATAATCAGCGAGAGGTTGATAAGGCAATCCAGAAAGTTCTTAGGCTTGCAGAAATAGAACTTCCTAGAGAGAAAAAAGTTTTGATTAAACCAAATGTTGTTGGATATTTTAAAAAAAATCAAGAAGCAATAACAACACATCCTTCTATTATTGAAGCTGTTTGTAAAATTTTGAAAAAGAATAATTGTAAAATTTATATTGGGGATTCAAGTTTTACTAATCCTGAAATTGCTTTTAAAAAATCAAGGATTGGAAAAGTTGCAAAAAAATATGGGAAGCTGATTATTTTTGAACAAGATAAGTTAGTGAGAATAAAAGATGCAAAAGCAAAAGTATTGAAAAATTTTTACTTATCTAAGACACTTAAGAATGTTGATTTGGTTATTAATGTTCCTAAATTAAAAACTCACCAGCTTACCAAATATACTGGGGCTATAAAAAATCTTTATGGTTGTATTCCTGGGGGGATGAAGCAGAAATTACATAAAAAAGCACAAGGTGAGAAGAAATTTTCAAAATTGTTAATTGATATTTATCAAAATATAAAGCCAGAAGTTAATATTATGGATGGGATTGTTGGTATGGAGGGAAAAGGTCCAACTTCTGGAAAAACAAAACGAGCAGGATATATTTTAGCTTCGAAAAATACAATTAGTTTAGATGTTGCTTCGAGTAAGTTGATGGGTTATAAACCTAAGAAAATTTTAATGATTAAAGAAGCAATAAAAAGGAAATTAGGAAATTTTAAGTTTGTTTTAGTTGGTTTGAAAAAGTTGCCAAATTTACATTTTGAAAAACCTGTTGTAAATGCAAAAACTTCTGGGGGGTTTATGAAGATGTTTAGACAAAAACCAATAATTGTCGATGAGAAGAAGTGTATTAAATGTGGATTATGTTCTAGAAAATGTCCAATGCATGCTATAACTCTTAAACCTTATCCAGTAGTTGATAAGAAAAAATGTATACGGTGTTTTTGCTGTATGGAAATCTGCCCACAGCACGCTTTGAGTTTAAAGGAATAAGTAACTAAAAATTTAAATATAGAGTTCTTTGTTTATTTAGATGCGGAGGTGGCACAGCGGCTACTGCAATCGGTTGCAGCCCGGTTTTTCGTGGGTTCGAGTCCCACCCTCCGCTTTTTAATTAACTATTTTAAAAGTGGGTGTGATTCTTCGAGTCCCAACTCAGCCATTAAAAAGTCGTTATTGATTAATTAAAGTTTGTCGCTTTTCAATAACTTCGCCCTTCGCTTAAATCTAAAAGAATTATTTTACTTTTTTCTTTTTTTGTGGTTATGATGCCCATCTACCCCATCAATCATTTTTTTCATATTAAAGGCAGATATTGTTATGAAAATTATTATAATAATATCAAATATGCTTCTAAAAATATCTGAATTACCAAATGAATCAATAAAACATATTCTAATAGATTCTTTTATTACAAATATAATCACTGCTAAAATTAAAAATGTTACACTCATTTTAAGTTTTCCAGCAACTCTTCCGATTATCTGTACTCCCAAAAAAATACTAATTAAACCAACTAAAATTGATATAATTGCTGTTATTGAAGTTAAATCCATTTTATCTCTTTTTTATTTTTATTAAACCTCTTTTAATAAGCGTCCTTTCACTTATTCTAGGTTTTAAGAGTTTTTTAATCTTTCTGATTTCATATACTAAGAATGAAAATATTATTATTATTACTATTAAAAAAATTACTAAAGATATCTTTTCTATGCTCCAGAAAGGTATTTTTCCCACTGAAAACCATGCGCTCGCACTTGCTGTTTTTCCATTATAAGTTGCTTTTACATAAAATATATATTTGCCTAATTTTATATCATCAGGAATTTCAAATTTTTTCAAAAAATTTGCTTGTGTTTCTACAGCTACAGTTTCTATATCAAATATTATCACTTCGTTTTGTTCATTTTTAATGATATATTCAAGATTAACATCTATCTTCCCTATTCCCCCTAAATTATAAAGTTCTATTTCTGCAAGCAGTTCTTCTCTAGGAAGCACATATAAATTTTTTTCTGATATTTCTGCTTTAACATCAAACAAGGCTTCTTTGGATTCAACCTCGATGGCAATTAATATCTTTTCCAATTAGTATTATATGTCCTCCACTTCCTCCTCCACCAGCTCCAGTATCAGCTGCACTTCCTCCGCTTTCTCCCTGAACTCCAGATACATCAATTGTTCCTGCTATATTTATTACTCCTTTGTTTACATCAATCTTTATTCCTCCTCCACCTCTTCCTCCTGTCAAAGCAGAAGTTCCTACACTATCTCCTGCACCTCCACCACCACCTGAACCTGTTAATAATGTTCTTGAATTCTCTGCACCATAAGTTTCACCTCCATCTCCAGGAACATCATTAACCCCATTTTCTGCGTCTTCTCCTATTCCTCCTCCACCTCCGAATCCTCCCCCCCCTCCACCGTCTGCTGCACTTACCCCATTTCTTTGTCCACCTCCACCTCCACCTCCATTTGCAGATGTTGACTGACTTCCTGGATTGCTTGTCGCATTCATTCCCTGATCAGCTCCACTTCCTGAACCAGTTAATATGGAAGGGTCTCCTCCGTAACCACCTCCACCAGAGACATTAACAAATCCTCCTTCTTCAACAGTGAAGTTTCCTTCATCTCCAAGAGAGATATTAGCATATCCTGTTCCTGCTGTTCCATTGTAAGGACAAACCTGTAATATTCCTGTTGATTCAACAATTATTTTATCATAACCAGTAACTTCACCGCATAACTCATAAGGAGAATTCCCTACATTAATTGTTAAAGTAGGGTCAATGATGTGTTCAATTTCAATATCTCCTTCAATCACCCTCAAATCAAAAATATTTTGGCTTCCTTGAAGTTTTGTTAGATAAACTTTGTTGTACTCATTATCATTTATTGTTGTGAATTCTGCAATTAACTCTGTTCCATCTATTTCATAAATCTCAATTTTTGGATTTCCACTTATGATTTTTGGATAGAGAGTTATATCATTATCTGAAGTTAAATTTGAACTAAATTTAACTCTGACATAATCTTCAGAAGGAATTTTTTCACTCCACACATTATCAAGTTCTTTTACTTCTTCATAATATCTGAAATAAATTCACGATTTGGATCTAAATGCT
>CAZHRM010000012.1:0-15522 GCA_964534855.1 Candidatus Woesearchaeota archaeon | reverse complement strand
TATTATTACAATAATTTCAAAAGTTTGATTTGATAATTGAGGGATTATCCATTCAATATAATCATAAATTCCATTATTGTCTGTATCTTTGATGGATTTAATTGGAACATAAGTTTTTTGCTCTAACCATAGAATTTTTACACGATTAGGATTTATAATATTCAAATCCTCATTTAATTCAGTAAAAGATAAAACATTTTCATAATGAATTGTTTCTGGGCCAACAATCTTAATTTTTTTACCTTTATCAATATCTTCTTCAATTGCATAAGGTGCTGGTGTTTCATATTCAATTTCATACGCTGCTTCAGAATCATCAATCTCAACATCTATCTCTTGCTCTTCTAATTGTTCTGCTATTGCTTGGCCAGTTAATCTTCTAAAGATATTTTTAAAAAATCTTGTGATTACAGAATCTTGCCCGCCTTCTCCTCTTAAAACAATTTGTCCTGTTATTGTACCTAAATCTTGTTCTATATCGCCTTTTATTTTTTTTATTTTTATGTTTTTTGATTCTTTTGGAATTCTTAATTTAATTATTCCAACTTGTTTGGGAGTTATGCTTTTTTTCCATTTAACAGGCTCGCCAAGAACAGCTTGATATTGGGTTGTTATCAAATTTGTAATATTGGTCTCAACAACTTCTGTTATGTTTTCAGGAATTTCCTCAGGAATTTCAGCAGGAATTATTTCATATTTTATTTCATCTAAATTTAATTTTGCATTTGAAATTTCTATTCTCAAAGTATAAGATGATTTGTTCAAATTCAAGTCTCTCAAGTCACAAGTATCTTCACAATAATCTTGAATTTGAATTATTGTTATGTTCTCAATAATTTCTGTTTCATTTGGAATTTCTGTTATGTTCTTTTCAGAAGGAAGCTCTTCCTGGGAAGGACTCAAATCTTCTGGAAGAGCTTCTGTTTGATTTATATCTTCTGAATATGATTCATCTGGCGACGGTGTTTCTTCAATTATTTCTTCAGAAGAAGGCTCCTCTTGAGAAGGACTCAAATCTTCTGGAAGAGCTTCTGTTTGATTTATATCTTCTGAATATGATTCATCTGGCGACGGTGTTTCTTCAACAGGTTCTTCATCAACACCCTCTTCAACAGGTTCTTCTTCTGCAACTCTACCTGTTAAGACACCTAATAATTTTTTAAACCAAGAAATATCTGATGTTTCTCCAACAACTTCTCCTGTGATTAAACTTCGGGTTTTTGAATTATCATAAATTACTAAATCATCAAGATAAACTTTGACTTCACCATCACCCCCAATACTTCCTGATATTTTTGTAGAAATAAGCTGTCCTAAATTTTCAAGCTGCCATTCATAGGTTGTTGATTCACTAAAGTTAAGGTTTGTTATTTGTGAGAATTCTTGCGTCTGCTCTTGAACCACAAATCCAATGAAGGTTGGTCCGAACTGAAATATAGAAATGATTATCAAGGGAATCAAAATAACAGAGAACAATACTATTGCAAGATTTTTTTTAATAATCTTTTTTCTCTCTTCTCTGATTCCTTTTTCACAATCTTTTATATATTCATTATAATAATTAATCCATTCTTGGATGGTTTTTCCATCTCTATGTTTGTGAATAATCTCCACATATCTTGAATAAGAAATCTTTTCCTGAGAATAACTTTCTTTTAACTTGTTGATGTAATTAACAAGCTCATTTTTTCTTTGTTTAGCAAGCTGTATTCTTTTTGATAGTTCTACTACTAGAGCTTTTGCTGTTTGAGTCCTTCCCATTACTTACTATGTGTGTATTTATCTTTATAAGCATTACTCTTTATGTAAAAAATACTTATTATGTATGTATTAAGAAAAAGAGAGGATTTTGAAGAATTATAAATAAATTTTATTAGATATTATCTTTTAGAATTTAGTTTAGAAATATTCTTATTTGGTTTTCCTGTATCTTCTTTCTATTGTCAGTAGAATCATTGCACCTAAAACAACAAAAACAAAAACATAAACAAATTTGCTATTTTTAAAATAACCAATCATAGTGTCTTCAGAATTTTCAGGTCTTATTCCGCCAGTTACAGGACTTCTTTGAGAAGGTGTTTCATCCAAGACTCCTATTACTTTACCTGTTCCAGTTAATTTGACTTCATTTTGAGTAAGAATTGTTTCTCCATCACTTATTCTGATGCTATAAACTCCTTCTGGAGCAACTAAACGATATTCAGTTGATTCTCCAATTTTTAGAGAAGGATTTTTTGTTCCAGTAGTGCTCCCAATTGTGATATAAACCTTTTTTTCATATTTTGTATTTCCAATATTTGTAATTTTAAGAACTTCATTATTTATTTCAAATTTAGCTAATACATTTTCTTTTATAAAAAAAGGTTCTGTTTTTTCTGAATCTTTATATTTTACTATTATTTTTCCTTCCCCAGAAATTATCCCTCCGATTAATTCAATTTCTTCAAAATTACTTGATTGAATTGTTGTTTCTTTTATTATTGTGTCTTTTACATCTTTGAGGATTATTGATACTTCATCGTTGATTAAATTATTATTTGAATCATAAATAGTTACTTTTAGTTCAAATGTTTTTCCTGATTCGAATATTTTATCTTCTGGGATTGTTGAAATTTCCATTCGGTATTCTTGAGCCATAACTAATGAAGATAAAAATATCATGCAAAACAAAAACATTAAGCTTCTTTTAATCATAGTATATTATATTTTTTAGCATATTTAAATATTCTTGTCGAATATTTTGTTGGTATAATTTGATAATATTTAAAAATGACATTATGTTTAATTGTTTATGAAAAGAGGAAGGAGAATTAGAAGAGAACATGTCATTACTTACTTGTTTATATTTGTGTTATTAGGTGTCTCTATTTTTGGATTGTATTTTATTAATAATAAATTTACAGGATTTGCGATTTATGAGCAGTCAAATCAATCAGAATTTGACGAGGGAACTTATAATAATGTAGAATATAATGGAAGTGCTGTTGTTTTGAGTTCAGGACAAACTTCTGGAACATATACAAGCAAGATTTTTGATGCCGGGGGTGATGCTCTTTGGAATAATATAAGCTGGAGTGAGAATAAACCTGATTTAGAATCTTTATTTTGTGTTGATGGTGGAGGTGATATTTATCAATCAACTAATGCAGGAGTTACATGGACAATGAGCCAAGAAGATTTTGGAAGAACCACTGTGACAGAGGATATGTTTTCTAATTCAGATTATCTTTATATTTTGTCAAGTATTGGGAATGAAGTTTGGCGTTCTGCAGATGGAACAAGTTTTGCAGTAGTTTATAATGATTTTGATGGGAAGTCTCCCTTAGTGGGAGATTCTGATGATGACGGAAATTTGTATGTTATAACAGGACCTGGAAAAGTTTGGAAATCAACAAATTTAGGAATAACCTGGACAGAACAAGGAGATTTTAATGGCGATTCTACAAATGACCCAAAAGGAATTTCAATTGATAGCAATGGATATATTTTTGCTGTTGGTTCTGCTGGTAAGATTTTCAAATCAGTTGACTCAGGACAAAATTGGGAAAAAGTAAATGAGGGTTATGGAGGAAGTACTGGCACAGATGGAATGGATGAAGATTCTACAGATAATCTTTACATTCTTTTAAATATCCAATTATATAAGTCGGGTGATTCAGGAGTCACGTGGGATGTTATTAATGATAGCATTAGTCCTTATGCAAATACTCTAGTAGAAATCTTAATTGATTCTGAAGATAATTTTTTTATTTTAGATGCACTTGGAAGAGTTTTTAAATCAACAGATTATGGAATAACTTGGATAGAAATTGGTGATTGCAATAATGATGCAACAAATGATCCAAAGGGAATAACTGATTTTATTCAGAATACAAATTTAGATTTTCAAGTTAAAAGTTGTGATGATTCTTCTTGTTCTGGAGAATCTTGGATAGATATAACTGATACAAGTCCCCAAGATTTAAGTGTTAGTGATAATCAATATTTCCAATATAAGATTAATTTTACAAGTCCTGATTCAAGTATAACTCCAATTTTAGAGAGTGTGAGTATTGATTATGTTTTGGTAAACCAAGCACCTTTAATAACTCTTGTTTCACCTCAAGACGGTGCAACTTATGGTTATAATGAATCTCTTGCCTTAAATTTTATAGTCTCTGACAGCGACGATAATTTAGATTCTTGTTGGTATAATATTGATGGTGGAGATAATGTAATTTTAACTGGCTGTGTAAACACGACTTTTGATGTTCCTGATGATGGAACTTACACTTTGACAATTTATGCAAATGATACTCAAGGAGAACAAACAAGTGACAGCGCAACATTTAATGTTCAGGTTGGTGCTCCAACAATAGAATTAAGTTATCCTATTGGTGTTTATTTAACAAATTATGATATTATCTTTAGATATATTCCAATAGATATGGATTTGGATTCTTGTGAATTATTGGGTAATTTTAATGGAAATTGGGAAGTTAATCAAACAGATAACTCTCCAACAAGCGGAAGTGAAAATACTTTTTCTTTGACATTGCAAGATGGAACTTATTTATGGAATATTCAATGCAATGATAGTCTTGGAAATTTTGCTACAAATGGAAATAAAACTTTTTATATTGATTCTGTTGCTCCTGAGATTAGTTTAACTGAGCCAACTGGAACTAAATCAAGCAGGACAATAAATGCTGAATGGGGCGTTTCTGATGATAATTTGAATTCTTGTTGGTATAATGTTTATAGAGGAGAAAGTTTAGAAACAGCAAACACCTCTGTTAATTGTAGTTTAGAATCAACTACATTTGAAGTTACTGTCGATGCTGATTTTATATTCAATTTTTATGTTAATGATTCTGCAGGAAATTCAAATTCAGCAAGTTCAAGTTTTTCTGTTGATACTTCTTCATCTCCACCACCTTCAAATGGAGGGGGAAGCTCTGGTGGAAGCTCTGGTGGTGGTTCAGTAATTCTGCCTAGAATAACAAAATTAACAGTAGATGAAATTTCAAATTTGATTGTTAATCCAAAAGATATTAAAAAAATTAGTTGGGATGTTAAAAATACTGGAACTAATTTTCTAAATGATTGCAAATTCAAAAGTGTTGGAGAATTTTCTTCTTGGATAGATTATACTGAAACCAGAAATTTAGCTGCTGGAGAGGAATATGAATTTGTTTTTGATTTAAATGTTCCAGAATCAGCCGAGTCAGGGAAATATGATTTAGGAGTTGCTTTGGAATGTAATGAAATAACTGAATCTTTTGATTTTGTTGTTGAAATTATAGAAAAGAAATTGAATTTTAATTTAGTCAAGGTTGAAAGGATATCAAAAGAAGAAGTTAATGTTATTTATTCCTTGGAAGAGCTTTCTGGCATAGAGCAAAATATTGAATTACAGTTTTTGTTGTTTGGTTCTGATAATGAAAAAGCAGCAGAGATTAAGGAAAATAAAATAATTTCTGCAAATTCAAAACAAGAGTTTGAAATTTTAATTCCTATTGATTCTTCATTAGAAGGGGAGTTGAGTTTATTGATTAATTTAAATTCAGAAACTTATTCAACTTTTGTTCAAGAAAACATTATCTTGGGCTCTCCGATTAGTGGATTTGCTGTATTTGGAGAATCAGGAAGCGTGGACAATGTTGTCAGCATTGGATTAATTATTTTATTTTCGGTATTTGCCTTTTTTGTAGTCAGAAGAATTCTAAAGCATAAAAAGAAGAAGTAATATAAAAATCTTTAAATACTTGGTAGTGCCTAATTTATGTATGTCATTTATTGTTAAGAAAACAATTTCTGGAAAAGATTATTATTATCTTAACGAGAATAAAAGAATTGATGGGAAAGTGAAAACAAAAACAATTGCTTATCTTGGCAAAACAAAAAAAGATGCTAAGCAGAAAGCTAAAAAGTTAATGGAGAATGTCTCGTCTGAAAAAGGTAAAGAACAAAAAAAAGAAACAAAGAAAGATAAAATGAAGGAAGTAAAGTTGGAACACAAAGAAATTTCAATAGAGGAGTTAACTAATTTTTGCAAGAAGAAGGGTTTTGTTTTTAGGAGCTCTGATATTTATGGAGGCTTTGCTGGTTTCTGGGATTTCGGTTCTGTTGGTTCAGAATTAAAAAAGAATTTAAAAGATGCTTGGTGGAGATATCATGTTCATGGAAGAGAAGATATTGTAGGCATTGATGGCTCAATAATAACTAATCCAAAAGTTTGGGAAGCTTCTGGGCATGTGACTAGTTTTGTTGATGTTGCTGTTAAATGTAAGAAGTGTGGTAATAAAACTAAGCTTGATAAACACGAACTTGGAAAGAAAAAATGTGAAAAATGCGGAGGAGAGTTTATTAGCAAGGGAGAATTTAACCCAATGTTCATTACTCAGGTAGGTCCAATAAAGGAAGATTCTGTTCAAGCTTATCTAAGGCCTGAAACAGCGCAATTAATTTTTGCTGATTTTAAGTTGGTCCAGGAAAACGCAAGAATGCAGTTGCCTTTTGGTATTGCGCAGGTTGGTAAAAGTTTTAGAAATGAGATTTCTCCAAGAGATTTTTTATTTAGGAGCAGAGAATTTGAACAAATGGAAATTGAATATTTTATTGAAGAAAAAATGAAATGTCCTTACATGGATGAGTGTAAGGGTGTTAATATTTTAGTTTATGACGAAAAAAAACAAATTGATGATAAAGAACCAAAATTAATGGATTTGTATGACGCATGGAAAAAACAAATTATTAAGACAGACTGGCATGCTTATTGGATTGCTAAAGAATTTGAATGGTTTGTGGAATTGGGTGCTAAACCAGAGAACTTTAGAATTCGTCAGCATTGTTCTGATGAAAAAAGTCATTATTCCATAGATACTTGGGATTTAGAATACAAGTTTCCAATGGGCTGGAGAGAATTGGAGGGATTTGCAAATAGGGGTAATTTTGATTTGACACAACATCAAGAATATTCTAAAAAGAGCATGGAGATTATGAGTAAAGATAATAAAAAAGTTTTAGCTCATGTTGTTTGTGAGCCGAGCCTAGGTGTCGAAAGGGCTTTTTTGGTTTTTATATTTGATGCTTATTTCAAAAATGAAAAAGGAGAAGTTGTATTAAAATTAAATCCCGAACTCGCGCCAATAAAAGCTGCTGTTTTTCCAATTGTTAAGAAAAAAGAATTTGAAACAATTGCTGAAAATATTTTTAAGGATTTAAAAAAAGAATGGAATATTGTTTATGATAAGTCAAGAAGCATTGGAAGAAGATACGCAAGGAATGATGAGGTGGGAACTCCTTATTGCATAACTGTCGACGGAGATTCTTTGAAAAAAAAGGATGTTACGATTAGAAATAGAGATACGACAAAACAAGTTAGAGTTAAAATTTCTGATTTAAGAAATATTTTAAGAAAATTAATTAATCAGGAAATTGAATTTGAAAATTGTGGAAAGTTAGTTAGATGAAGATTTATTTTTTCTCATCGGTGATTGAGAACTTTTAAATTTAAATTTTTTTATTGAAAATTTATTAAGCAAAGTTTTTTAAATAATAAATTCTTTTTATAGACAATTAAAAAGAGGAGAGAAAATGGCAAAAGCTAAAACACCAAAACAAATTGCTTTGAGAATAAGGCAGCTTAAGAAACAAATTTCAAAACTTGAAAGCAAAAAGAAAAAAGTTGCAGTGAAGAAGAAACCAAGGAGAAAAGCTAAGAGGGTAGTTAAAAAGAAAGCTAAGAAGAGAAGAAGATAAATTATTTTCTTTTTTTATTTTTTATTAATTGATATTATCTTTTTAAAGTTGTTAATCTATTTTTGGAAGAGGAATTCGATATATTTTTAAAATCTTCTTATTTTGTTCTTTTGAAAAAATGGAAAAGAATTGTGTTTTTTGTAAAATAGCAAAAGGTGAAATTCCTTGTGAAAAGGTTTATGAGAATGATAATTTTTTGGCAATTATGGATGCTAATCCAGCTATAGATGGACATAGTTTGGTTATTTCTAAGAAACATTTTGGAACTATTTTAGATATGCCAAATAGTTTGGGTCCTGAACTCTTGGATTGTATAAAAAAAACAGCTCTGAAATTAATCAATGAAGAAAAGGCAGAAGGTTTTAATGTTGTTAACAATAGTTTTGAGTGTGCCGGACAAATTGTAAATCATGTTCATTTTCATATTTTTCCAAGAAGGAAAGATGATAATTCTGTTTTATCTTTAAGGAAAAAAGAATAATGTCTCTGGAGGGATTTTAACCCTCGACCTCTGCCTTTCACAAATTAAAGTTCAGAAAACTTCAATTTCATGAGAGCAGCGCTCTAAACCCTGAGCTACAGAGACGAAGATAAAAGAAAATAAACATTTAAAAGTTTTGAGGTAAATCTTAAAAACTTACTTTTCTTAGAACAATTATGGTTTTGACAGGAGATGCTCTTATCGAGATACCACCAGAATTGATTGAAAGTTTTGGGGGGCTGATTACTATTTTAAAAGCTCTTGGATGGATGGTTATTTTTTATATAGTTTTTAATATAATCAATGCTTTAATCAATAAAGGAAAAAAAAGACAAATTGAACAGATTAATGATAATCTAAAAGAAATTAAAAAAATATTAAAAAGGAAAAAATAATGAATTTTAGATTTGTTTTTTGCTTAAAGTTATCTCAATTGTTGATACATTGACTTTTTTGCCTTCTTTGTTTTCGAATTCTTCGCTGTCAATTTTTATCTCTTTTATTTTTATGTCTTGATCCTTTAGAAATCTTTTTCTAACAATCTCTGCAACATCAACTGCCCTACTTATAAACTTCCCTCTTGCTTTTATTGTCACTTCGTCTCTCTTCTTTGTTGTAAATTGCATAACTAAATTTGTGACATAATTCATAAAAGGCTTTGTTCCAATGTATAAGTTATTGTCGTTTTCTCTAAGTTTTTCCTCTGTCATTGTCTACACTGTTTTTATTTATTTAGCATCTCTGGTTTATTCTGTCTTTCCTGTTTTTTGATTTTTGATAGAAATCCTGCCATTTGATTCCTTAACTTTTTACTGGGCATTGTGTCTTTAAGTATTTTTTTGTTTTTTTCAAAATCTTCAGTAAATTCAATACCTTCTTTTATAAGAGTATTTGCAGATCTTTTTACCATCTTTGATTTTATTTTTCCCATGATTAACAATAAAGGATAGGTTTTTTAAAGGTTTTTGTTTCTTATAACTTGATAGATTTAATTTATTATATTTTCTCTACACTTTCCAAATTTCTTATAGTATTAATAAAATTACTTAGTTTTTTTGCTGGTTCTCCAAGGCTTAAAATTATATAAAGAAGACCTAATTCTGAAGCTTTTTTGTAGGCTTTAATTAAATCAGACCCAATCACTCTTTTTTTATTATATGCTACTAATAATTTTTCTTTTTCCTTATCCCTAATTCTTAATGTTAAATCATTTTTGCTAAAACTTTCTATGTCTAAAATCTCAATTCCTTTTTTGTTTAGGTAATCTCTGACTTTATTAAAGAATTTCTCATTAACTTTTGATGTTTTTTTAGTTGCTTTCTTTTTTGTTGTTTTTATCTTTTGTTTATCAAAAATACCAAGTTCCTCTTTTTTACTAACAGGTTCTCTTTTTCTAACCAAGGTTTTTATTTCTAATTCTGTTTCTGGAATAGTGAAGTACCTCCAAAAAATTTCTTCATCTTTTTTAAAAGGTATAGCAAAATCTTTTATTACCCTCAGTGCAACTCTAATTGCAGGATCTTGTCCTGTGTCTTTTAGAATTTTCTTTTCTTTTAAAAGAAGAAATGCGTCTTTTTCTTTGCTTTTAAGATATTGCGAGAAGTTTTCAAGCAGAAACTCTTGTCCTTGAATAAGATATATTGGAGAATTTCCTACCCTCATATTGCTTATTCTAATTTTTTTTTCAGATATCAATTCAGAAAGAAAAGCTGAAGCAAAGAGTATGCTTAATCCTGTTTCTCTTGCAATATGAACTGGCAGGCTCGGGCCTCTTCTTTTTAATGTGGATAAAATCTTTTCTTTTATTTCTGAGGTATCTTGAGTGGGCATGACTGAAATAGAAAAAATAAGATTATAAATATTGTTATAGAAAGGGTTTAAAAATTGTAGATTATAAATTAAAATATGGTAAATAAGGAAGAAGCTAAAGAGAAAATTGAAAAGTTAGTAAAAAGATATAATCAATACAAAGAAGATAAGGATTTTCTGAAGAATGAAAGACAAGTTTGTGATATTTTGATTAAGCCATTTTTTAGAGATGTACTTGGTTGGAATATTGAAGATCCTTATGAGTTTAAATCTGAGTATAATTTGGCAGGAAAAAGAATAGATTATCTTGTGTGTGTTGAAGATGTGAGCCAGTTTGTTATTGAAGCGAAGGCTCCTAATGTTAAAATAAAAGATGAGACTAAATTTTATAGGCAAGCTGTACAATATGCAGAAGGAAAAGATAGAAAATTTGCTATTCTTACTAATTTTAAGGAATTTATTATTCTTAGGGCGGGAATGGATAATGCAGGAGGATTTCTAAGAAATGAAATTAGAAGAATAGATTTTCTTAATTTAAGTGATGAAAATCTTGATTTTTTATTATATTTCGCAAAAGAATTTTGGATTGAAAAAGGAGAAGATAACCCTCTCTACTCTTCAAAACTTGTAAAAGAGAAAAGGCCCTTGGATGAAGTTTTAGTTGAAGATATGTCAAAATGGAGAGAGTATCTGTTGAGAAGTTTAAAAGCTCTCTCAAAAGACAAATATGATTTTGATAATGAAAAAGATTTAGAATATATTGAAGAAGAGGTTCAAAGATTTGTTGATAGATTAATTTTTATATGTTATTGTGAAGATAAAAAATTGAATGATAGTGATTTAAAACCAATTCTTCATGAGTTTAGAAGCAAACATATAGGCAAAAAGACTTTTATTATTGGAAAAATAAAAACTTTGTTTGAGAAATACAATAAAATTTATAATAGTGATTTGTTCAAAGAAGGTTTATGTGATGAATTTCAATTTGATGATAGTATTTTAGGAGAGATATTAGAAGATTTGAGAGGATTTACAGAAGCACTTCCCTATGATTTTAGTGTTATTGATGCAGATATTTTGGGAAGAGCTTATGAGAACTTTTTAGGACATATTATCACTGGCAAAAAAAGATTCAAAGAAAAGAAAGATATAGGAAAAAGGAAGAAAATGGGGATATATTACACCCCTCAATATATTGTTAGTTATATTATAAAAAATACTCTGAGAGAAAAGTTAAAAGATTTATCTTTTAAAGAAATTCTTAAAATTAAAGTTTTAGATCCTGCCTGTGGAAGTGGAAGTTTTTTAATTAAAGTTTTTGATACTCTTGTTGAAGAAAGTAAAAGGGCTTTAAAACAAGAAGAACTAACCTATGAGCAAAAGAAAGATTTAATGTTAAATTGTATTCATGGAGTTGACTTAGATGAAAGAGCATGTGATATTGCTAAACTTAATTTATCTCTGAAATTAGCGACAAGAAGAGAAAAGTTGCCAGAACTTCACAAAAATATACAGAATGGAAATTCATTAATCGACAACCCAAAAGTCGCAGGAGATAAAGCATTTAACTGGGATGAAAAGTTTCCTTTTAAGTTTGATGTTGTTGTCGGGAATCCTCCTTATGGTGCTAGTTTTAGTAAGAATGAGAAGGAACATTTAAGAAAAAAGTATCTTTATTCAGACATAGAAGTTGAAAGTTATATCCTATTTATAGAGAAAGCAATTCATTTATTGAGTAAACATGGTTTTTTTGGATTTATTATTCCAAATAATATTTTAACAAACGTAAGGTATAATAAGATAAGAGAATTGATATTAGAAGAAACTAATATTAAAAATATAATAGATTTGGGTTCTAATGTTTTTGGAGAAGCGTCGGTAGATTCAAGTATTTTAATATTTGGGAAAGATAAAAAAATTAATCCAAAGATAAAAACTATGACTTACAGAATGTCTCCTAAAAATATAAGTGGAATTGATTATATTTTTAGTAATCAAGAATTATTCAAAAAAAATCCTTCCAAGATTTTTAATATTTATTTAAATGAAGATTCTAATTTTGTTCTATCTAAAATAGAAAAAGACACAAAAAGATTAGGAGAATTCGTAGAGATTTCTCGACGAATTGAATTCGGATACAATTCTAAACAAGTTATAGACACTAGGAAGAACGAAAAATATAAACCCCTTCTTGCTGGGAGATGTTTGGGAAGATATAATCTTAAATTTAACAATAAATATGTCTTATTTGAAGACGATAAAAAAATATACAAAGATAAAAAAATTTATGAAAATGAAAAAATATTAATGCGAAGAATTGGACATGAAATAATTGGAGTTTATGATAATAAAAATTATTATAATGTGTGTGATGTGTATAACATTCTAAATAAAAATAATTATGATTTAAAATTGATACTTGGAATTATAAATTCTAAATTGATCAATTTCTACTTAAAAAGTAAATTTAAATCCGCAAAGAAATTATTTCCAAAAATTCCTATAAAAAATTTATTGAACCTCCCAATAAAAATTCCAACCCCTCAACAAGAAAAACACATAGTAGATTTAGTAAATCAAATGCTCTTACTCCAAAAGCAATTCCACGACGAAAAAACTTTAAGGAAAGATAAGTTGAAAGAAGAGATTGAGAAGATAGATGAGCAAATTGATGAAGAAGTTTACAAGCTTTATGATTTGACTTCTGAAGAAATTAAAATCGTTAAGAGTGGTTGAAATGAAATGGGTAAAGATTAAAGACCTTCCCGAGAGAAAAATTATACTTAATGATGGTTTTGTTTATACATATAAGGTAGATAAAAAACAAAAACATATTGCGAGAAATACTGGAAAATGTATCATAGTTAATCTAGAATTTGAAAATTTAAAAGAGGATTATAAAAAGACTATTTATTATCATGAAAAAGGACATTTCTTTTGGTTTAATAAATTATTAAGTTATATCTCATTTATTTCTATTTGCCTTTGGATTATTTTAATACTCATGTTAATTTTTTTTATAACAAAAAAAGGTTATTTATCCTTTTTTATTTCTTTAATTATGCTGATTTCGTTAGTTCTTAATTATGTATTATCTAGATATCTAATTGAGATAATTTGCGACTTTAATGCCCTCAAAAATATGGGAATTAAAAATTTTAATGAAGCCATAATAAATTATTACAAAAAACATAACAACTTGGATTTCATAGAACATCCTTATTGGAAATGGAGAAAGAGAATAATGGAAGAGTTAGATTAAATCCCCCGCAATATTTTTAAATACCCCCCTCTTATAGCATTTATGAAAACAAGCCAAGAAACTCAATTATTACACAATTTTGAGAAGGATAGCAAGTGGTTTCATGAACATATAGATGAACTTAGGAAGAAGGGATTTACTAGTAAATTCGTAGCAATAAAAAATAATAATGTTGTATCTTCTGGAGAAAATATAGATATTTTAATAGACTCCTTAGAGAAAAAAAGTGAAAATCCTTCATATCTTTTTATAGAATTTGTGCATCCAGAAGGATTTACATTAATTCTTTAAAATGAAAAGGATTCCTTTACAAGTTTACCATTTTGCTAATAGTTTGAGAATAATGGTTCATTTTTTATTGAGATGTGAAGAGCCACATATTTTTACTCCTATTAGAGCGATTGTTGATACTGGAAGTCCAACTACTCTTATTGGCCCTTCAGATATAAAAAGAATGAGGCTCTCAAAAATTCAACTTAATAAACTAGAAGGAAAGAAAAAATCAATAAATATTGGTGGAGGACAAGTATATACAAAAATAATCGAAAATGCAAATATAAAAATCGGAGAGAATTTTGAAATTGAAATACCAATAGATTTTCCAGTAGAGGGAGAAGAAAATCCTCTTCAACCTAGTTTATTAGGAATAGACTTTATGTTAAAAACGAGAGCTAAATTATTTTTTGACCCAAATAATAGAGAAGCCTATTTTGAGATTGAAGATTAATTTATTCAAACCTTAATCCACCTAACTTCATAATAAGTAATATCTCCTTCCTCGTCGAGGATTGCTAAAAGCAAATTCTTTTTTGTTGAGTGAGCGACTCTATTTTTTGCAGAGAATTCGTGCCATGTTAATTTTTTAGATTCATGGTCACAGAAGACAATCCATCTTGCATGTTTTTTTCCTGGTTTTTCTCCCTTATCATAAACTCTAAAATCTGCCCCAAATTTCAAAGCTGTTTTTACAATATATCCTCTTTCTCTTAAATCTTTGAACACAGGATATTTTATTTGAATTCGTTTGTCAATTCTTTTTATTTTGTTCATTAATTCTTGTTTGTTTAATTTTTTGTTTCTTGAAAAAATTTCCATTTTTCCTTTTTCAATGAGAAATAAAGTTTCTGGAAGAGAATATTGGATTTTTTCTCCTACTATCTCTCCAAAACAACTTTTTTTGTAAAGAGCATGCGCTTCAGATGTATTACTTGAAATAATTTCTCCAAGAACATGTGCCTGAATTTTTTTCATGATTTAACTAATAAAAAGTAATATTTAAAAGTTGCTAAGTAGTTTATGTTACATGAAACCTAACTTTAAGGCAATAGAAAAAAAATGGCAGGAAAAATGGGAAAAGGAGAAAGTCTTTAAAATTAAACTTGACACAAAAAAAAGGAAGTTTTATTGTCTTGAAATGTATCCTTATCCCTCTTCCGAAGGATTGCATATTGGTCATGGTTTGAATTATACTATTGGAGATATTCAGGCTCGGTTCAAGAGAATGTTAGGATTTAATGTTCTTTATCCAATGGGATATGATTCTTTTGGACTTCCGGCTGAAAATGCTGCGATAAAGATTGGAATTCATCCTAAGAAACATACAGAAAAAGCAATTAACAATTACATAAAGCAGCAAAAAGCTTTGGGTTTGAGTTATGATTGGAGTCATTTGTTGATGAGCCATGATCCTAATTATTATAAATGGAATCAGTTGTTTTTTTTGAAATTTTTTGAAAAAGGGCTTGCTTACAGAAAAAAAGCGCCTGTTAATTGGTGCCCAAAATGCAATACTGTTTTGGCAAATGAACAAGTTCATAATGGAAAGTGCGAATATCATACAGATACTGATGTAGAGGTTAAGCATTTGGAGCAGTGGTTTATTAAAACAACAGAATATGCAGACGAACTTTTAGAGAGGATTGATGATTTGGATTGGCCGCAGAGAATTAAAACAATGCAGAAGAATTGGATAGGTAAAAGTTATGGAACTGGGATTGATTTTGAGATTAATAAAAAGAAATGGTCTGTTTTCACGACGCGTCCTGATACTATTTATGGAGTTACTTTTATGGTGATTTCTGCTCAGCATCCGAAATTAATGGAACTAGTCACAGAAGAAAATAAAAAAGATGTTGAGAGATTTCTGAAAAAGATAAAGTCTGTTTCTGAAAAAGAGATGAAGGATTTGGAGAAAGAAGGTGTTTTTACAGGAAGCTATGCAATTAAT
>CAZHRM010000011.1:0-17346 GCA_964534855.1 Candidatus Woesearchaeota archaeon | reverse complement strand
CTCCCAGGGTTTATGTTTTTCATATGAAACCCTAGGCAATTGTTTTTTACTCAGAATGAATTAGTATGTGGTTTTTTAGGAAAAAGGAAGGTTTAAAAAACGAGAAATTAGAGAATGTGTATGATTATAGATTACTTCGAAACTGCTAGAGAAAATGAAGATGTTTTTAGAAATATATTAAGAGACCTAAGAGATAATAAAGCTAAAAGACCTATGGGACTTTATATTCCTAAAAATCTAGAGATAGAGGGGAATCTTGAGGATATATTTCAAAGATACTCTAAAGGAGAGAGGTATGGAATATTTACAATTACAAGTTTTAAGATGCCTACAAGGGATACAGCATTTATTGAGTTCCAAGATATTGCAACTTTATCAGGTGGAGGAGCTGAGCTTGAATATTTAGTAAATCAAGATAATTCTGTGGAATATAAAAAACCTGGCACAGTAATGATGAGCTAATATATTTATTCCCAAAAAAACAACAACCACCTAATTTTTTAGAAAAAGCCTAGGCTTTCTCATCATTTCAAAAATGGCTCCAAGGGTTTTATAATACTTCAAGGATTATTCTTTATTTTCTATATTTTTACTCTCAAATTCGCTATAATGACACTTTCCACAATATACTCTTCCCTGAGAATTCATTAAAAAAACTCCCGGCCCGCATCTTGGGCAGAATCTTTCTTTAGTTATTTTATTATTTTCAATTTTATACTTAGAATATTTTTTACTTGAGGGTCTATTCTTGTGAGGTTTTTTTCCTTTTTTTGGTTTTGCTTTTTTCTTTCCCATTTTTATTCTTTTATTCTCCCACAGAAATTGCTGCTACGAGAAAATCTAGCAATTTTATCTTCAATAAGTTTCTGACAAGGTTTCGTTCTTTGAAAAAATTCATACATTTCTTCAGGAGAACCCTCTACAGGATAAGGCTCTCTCTTCTCAGATCCCAAAAGATAGATACAACCTTTCTTAATATGTATGCAACCCGTTTTAATTTTAGTGAATGCATAAGAATCCATAACCTTAGTTAAAATTGATTTCATGATGTTTCCTCCTTATTGACAGATTCTTCTTTTTTTATCTCTTCTTTGACAGATTCTTCTTTTGCAGGCTCGTTAACTTCACCAAATTTTTGTTCATCAGCTTGGGAAACTTCTACAACAGGTTTTTCTTCTTTTTGAAGAAGTGCTTTGGCTTCAGCCTCTTCTTTTTTTGACTTTGATTCTATTTTATTCTTATCTTCTTCCGAATCATAAATATTAGCGATAATTGTAAAATTTTTTGAACCAAATTTTCCTGATATTTTTTTGATTTTTAGATTTTCAGTTTTTGTAGAAAACTTTTCAGAAAGAAGTTTTTTTACATCTGCATGATTTGGAGTAATTTTTGATATGACACTTACTTGAATTTCTTTTCTTTTGAACAATGCGTTTTCCCTTTTTTGTAATATATTAAAGTTTTCCATCTGTTTTAACGTGTTTTAATCGCAAAATTTCCTTTGCTCTTTATGTTCAATTTTTGAGCGATTTCTGATTTTTCTGGATTTATAACAACTATTCTCCCTTTGAAACTGTCTGTTGATTCTTTGCTTCCACACTTAGAACAAACATATCCTTCTTCATATATTTTATTACAAATCTTGCATGCTCTTGGTTTTGGCATTTTAAATTTCTCCTAAACATATCCTCCTTAAAATATCTATCTCTGTTAGATAACTTCTCGCACTATTAGCGGAATTCCATATTCTTAATCCTTCTTTTTCTGTTTCAGACAGGTTATAAAAATCTAATTTACTCTCTATATCTACTAATTTCTCTGCACCTCTTTTTATATCCCCTATATCATTGAGAAGAGATTCTCTTTTTTGTTCATTAAAAGTATATTTTTTAGTTTTTGTTCTTAATTTATCTAATTGATAATTCAAAAACACTATCTTTATTTTTTCTGAATTTACTTCATCAAATCTTCCTCTGAATTTACTCATTTTTTCTTTCCTCCTTTTACTTTCACTGCTTTTTCCTCTGCTTTTGCAGCTTTTTGCATGAGTTTTTGTTTTTTTATTTGATCTTCTTTAATCCATTCTAATTTTCCTAAACCAGGTTGCCTCATTGTTAATCCTATTTTTGGTTCATCACCCTTATGACTGATTGCCACAATCCTCGCCAAACACAAATCTCCCTTTCTTAAATTTCTCTTTGTTGCTTTTCCAAGCAAAGAATTTGCCTTGCTGAAACTTACATAGTCGTCCATTGTTTGGCTAATGTGAATCATACCTCTCATGGCACCAAGTTCAATAAATGCCCCAAAATTTGTGATTTCTGATATTATTCCATATACTATCTCCTGTAGTTCTGGTTTCCATGCAAGTAATTTGAATTTTGAATTGTAGTATGCTGCACCATCTCCTGGAATGATTATTCCCTCTCCAACTTCTAAAACTCTAATAACTATCACAACTTTTCCCAATTCCTTGTCATAATAATCAGAATATGTTTCTTTGAGTTGCTTTTCAATAGCCTCGGAAGTAGGAAGACCAAACAACTTTGGCTCTACTCTTATATAATCTTCAACTTCAGTCAAATAGAACATTTTATGAGAATTAGAATAAAAATTAGTTTTTAAAACTTTTGAGAGAAAAATTAATCTATAGTTTGTAATAAATAAATTTATTTAAATAGAAAGGTATTTTTATAACAAATGGCTTACAAGTTAATAATTGAAAAAGCGAGTAAACCTTCTGATTATTACTATTTATTAGATAAGGGTTTTTTCATAGAAGTAGAAGGGAAATTAGAAAAAATTTCAATAGATAAGAATTATCCTTTTTTATTTGATCCACAAACTCCCGGAGCAGTTTACCTTGAAGAAATTGAGGATAAAGACGTTCCAATTATAGATAAAGATTAAACAATTTCCAACTTCTTCTTTCCTCTAATAACTAATTTAGGGTTTTTTATTTTGTTTTTGAGTTCTTTATCTAAAGTAGCTACTACAATATTTTTATTGTTTTTTGAATAATCAATTATTCTCTTATCAACATGTCCTTTGCCTAAATCAATTTTTTTGAATTTATTCTCTTCTAATAATTTGAGTGCGAGCTTTGCATTTTCTCTATATTTCAGTTTCTGTTTTGAAGTCGCAATCTTTTTTATTTCATCTATTACCTGTTTCGGAATTATTATTTGAATTCCTTCAAGTCCGAGCTCTTCAAAAAAATCTATTTTTTGTTTTATACAAATAAGTATGAAGTTTGTGTCAAGGATTGTTTGTTTCATGTTCCTTCTAAGAAATAAGAATATAAAAACCTAACATTTATTAACTTATTTTTCTTTTTGTAACTATGCAGGAAAAAGAGAATATTCTTCGTATTTTTGAGGAAACAAAAGAGGCTATTAAAAAAGAGGATATTGTGAAGATAAAGGAACTGAGCAATCAAACAGTTCATACTGCTTCAATTACTCAAGATCCGGACAATATTGCCGTCGCTGTTATAGTCTACTCTTTGAGCAAGATAATTGAAAGAAAATACTCTGGGGCAGATAATTTTTACAAAACAATAATTTCTGCAATTGATAATTCTATAATTGCTATTAAAAAAAATGATGAAAAAAAGTTTAAAGAAAATTTGGAATTAGTTCGAAAATCAATTAATAAGTTGTCTGGAGATTTGAAAAAATATATTCAGGATGTCTTCAGAAAAGCGAGCATAAACAAGGCTTCGAAAATTTATGAGCACGGAATTTCAATGGAAAAAACTGCTAAGCTTCTTGGAATTACAATGTTTGAACTTGCCGGCTATGCAGGGCAAACAGAAATTTCTGATGTTCGCGAAGGAATAACTTTTGATGTTCGTTTAAGAATTAAACTCGCAATGGAGATGTTTAAATGAAAAAAATATCACAAATTAATTCTGCTGTTTCCAAATCAAGTCAAGGCAAAGCAATCATCTTCGACTCAGGTACTTTAATAAGTCTTGCGATGAATGGACTTTTGCCTGAATTGAAAGAATTAAAGAAAATTTTCAAAGGCAAATTTATAATAACAAATGAAGTAAAAAAAGAAATTATTGAAAAGCCAATGACAATAAAAAGATTTGAACTCGAAGCACTAAAATTAGAAAAATTATTGGATGAAAAAATTATTGAAATGCCTGTTTGTGTTGATGTTCAGGAAGGAGAAATTTCAGAAAAAACTAATGAAATCTTAAAAGTTGCTAATAATCTTTTTATTGGACGAGGAAAGAACATTAAATTAATTGGTTTAGGTGAATCTTCATGTTTGGCTTTGAGCAGGATACTCAATGAAAAAGGAATAAAAAATGTTATTGCTGTTGATGAAAGAACAACGAGGATGCTTGGAGAAAAGCCAGAAAATTTGGAAAAACTTATGGAAAGAAAATTACACACAAAAATAACTTCCAAAAAAGAAAATTTCAAATTTTTTGAGGGATTTAAATTTGTCAGATCTGCTGAATTAGTTTATGTTGCATATAAAAAAGGATTAGTAAAATTAGGAAATGGTCTTTTATTAGATGCTTTGCTCTGGGCTGTCAAGTTTAAAGGTTGTGCAATTTCTGGTACAGAAATTAATGAAATAAAAAATCTGAAATAATTTCATAATTTCTGTCCTTCAAATTGCATAGCAATTCGAAGTGAGGAGATAAAGGAAATTAAAAAGTTGGGATAAGAAAACTTAAAAATCAAATATTTCTCATATAAATATGGGTGCATAGTTTAGTGGTAAAATAGTCGGCTCCAGACCGACAGCTGGGGGTTCGATTCCCTCTGCGCCCATTTTTATTTTTCAGAAACATTTATAAATTCATATGAAATATAATTCATATGAATAATAGTACATATCATTTATTTTTTACGAATTTAGCGAATCCTTTAAAGATAGATTTAATTTTATCTTTAAGAGAAAAAGAGAAAAATGTTAGTGAATTAAAAAAAGAACTTCATGTTGAGCAAAGTAAGATTTCACATGCACTCGCGTCTTTAAGAACTTGCAATATTGTAAAAACAAAACAAAAAGGAAAAGAGAGAATTTATTCTCTTAATAAAAAAACAATTGTTCCTATGCTTAATCTGATAGAAAAACATTCACAGAAATTTTGTGGAGGAAACTGCGTAAGGTGTACTAAAAGATGAAATCTATTTACTTTGATAATGCAGCGACGACAAAAGTGGATGATAAAGTTTTGGAAACTATGCTTCCGTATTTTGCTGAAAAATATGGAAACGCGTCTTCACAACATCTTAAAGGACAGGAAGCAAAAATAGCTTTAGAAAAATCTAGAAAAATTATTGCAAAGTCAATAGGCGCCAAATCTTCTGAAATTTATTTTACATCAGGAGGAACAGAGAGCAATAATTTTGCTTTGAAAGGTTTGTTTTCTAATAATAAAAAAAATCACATTCTCACAACAAAGATAGAGCATGATTGCATATTGAATACTTGCAAGTGGCTTGAAACAAAAGGGGCAAAAGTGACTTATCTTGATGTTGATAAAGAAGGTTTTGTAAATTTAAATGAACTTGAAAGAGCAATAACAGATAAAACAATTGTTGTTTCAGTTATTCATGGAAATAATGAAATTGGAACAATACAGAATTTGGAAGCAATTGGAAAGATTTGCAAGAAAAAAAATGTCTTGTTTCATACAGATGCATGCCAAAGTTTTACAAAAGTTCCTATAAATGTGGAAAAACAAAACCTCGATTTAGTAACCTTAAATTCCCACAAAATTCACGGCCCAAAAGGAGTTGGCGCTTTGTATATTAGGGAAGGAACCAAAATAACTCCTCTGCTTCACGGTGGAGGGCATGAAAGGAAATTGAGAAGCAGCACAGAAAATGTTTCTGGAATTGTTGGATTTGCAAAAGCAGTAAAAGTTTCCAAGTCAGAATATGTTGACAAAATGATTAAGTTGCGGGACAAATTAATTGACAGAATTTTAAAAATTCCTAATGTAAAATTAAATGGTCCTAAAGAAAATAGATTATGTAACAATGTAAATATTTCCTTTAATAATGTAGAGGGAGAGGCAGTTGGAGGTTATTTAGAACAAAAGGGTATTTTCACTTCAACAGGCTCTGCATGTATATCCCACTCATTAGAACCGAGCCATGTCCTAAAAGCAATTGGACTTTCCCCTGCTCAGTCAAATAGCTCATTGAGAATAACTATAAGCAAATATACTACAGATGATGAGGTTGATTATTTTTTAAAAGTTCTGCCTGGAATTATTAAAAAGTTGCGGAGGATTAGTCCGCTGAAATAGTTAGAATGAGTTTAGAATATTCAAAAAAAGTAATGCAAAATTTTCTTTATCCAAAAAACATGGGGGAAATTAAAAATCCTGACGGAGTTGGAAAAATTGGAAATCCTGTTTGTGGAGATATTATGTGGGTTTATATTAAAGTTGCAAATGACAAGAAAGGGAAAAAAATTATCAAGGATATAAAATTCAAGACATTTGGATGTGTCGCTGCAATTGCAACCTCATCGATGATAACTCAACTCGCAAAAGGAAAAACTCTTGAAGAAGCAGAAAAAATAACTAAGAAAGATATTTCAGAATCTCTGAAAGGTTTGCCAGCAATAAAAATGCATTGCTCAAATATGGCAAGTGCTGCTTTGAAATTAGCTATTGAGGATTATGAGGAAAGGGAGAAGAGGTCAAGTAGCAATACAAAGGGTACCCAAGTTTTATGAATATTTATCTTTTTTATATTTTGAAAAAGTTATAGATAAGAGAATGACTGAGAGATTGTTTAGGTCAGAATTAATAAAAAATTATATGGTAAATGGAAAAATTCTTCTGTCTAAATTCTCCCTATCCCAACTTCTCTGCCCTTGGCAACTTTCTAAACTTATTATGAAAATCAATTATTCCTCTTTAGAATTATTAACTAAACCTTTCTTGCTTGTTCTATTCCCCCTTAACCTTCTCTCCATAGACCTGTGAACATGTTTCTTTAATCTTTTTTTTGCCATAATATATTAGAATGATTTGTGTTTATAAAGTTTAGGCATTAATCATTCAAACTTCCTCAACTTCTTTACCTTAGACAAACCCAAAAACCATAAAAACTTATCCATTCTTTTTCTTTTTATGAACATCGAATCTAAAGTAATGAATACTATTAAGAAATACAAACTATGTAACAAGAAGGAAAAAATTCTTGTTGCGCTTTCAGGAGGAAAAGATTCTGCTGTTGTTGCTTATTTATTGAAAAAATTTAGTTACAATATTGAGGCAATTTATATTGATTTGAGAATAGGAAGATATAGTGAAAATTGTTTGAAAGAAGTAAAAAAATTATGCGGAGAACTCCAAATAAAATTGCATGTTTATGATATGAAAAAAGAAATGAATAGGACAATTAAACATTTTTGGAAAACTGTCGGTAAAAAACACAGACTAAACAACTGCGCGATTTGTGGTGTTTTTAAAAAATGGATTTTAAATAAAGAAGCAAGGAAATTTAAAGCAGACAAAATCGCAACAGGACACAACTTAGATGACGAAGCCCAGACTTTTTTGATGAATATATTTAAGGGAAGTCCAAAATTAAGTGCAAATTCAGGGCCCATTATAAAAAATGTTTCAGACAGAAAATTTATTCCAAGAATAAAACCCTTATTTTACGTTTTTGAAGAAGACATTAGAAAATACATCCTAGAGAAGAAACTTCCTTTTGTAGAGGGAAAATGTCCATATGTAAGAGATTCTTATAGAGTAGAAGTGAGAGAATTTTTGAATAGTTTATCTGGAAAAGATAAGGAGAACATAATTAGGAATTTTGAACAGCTCCAAAATAAAATGGCAAAAATAAAGGATGACAAGATGCAATATTGCAGAATTTGTGGAGAACCTTCAAGAAAGAATATTTGCAAAAAATGTGAATTAATGAGAATTTAGAAAAATATCTATATATCTAAATACAACAATTTTTAATAAGTTGGATTTCATGATTATTAAATGGAGAACATGAATGGTCTTGAGACTTTAATTGAAAAAATTCCAAAAAATGGGATGTCAAAAGATTGTCAGAAATTTCTGCCATTTATTGCTAGACAATATTTTAATGAGAAACCAGCAAAACAATTGGAAACTGAATTAAGTAAAAAAAATAAGGGCTTTGTTGATATAATATATAATCGGTTAGGCAAAACATTAGATCAAATAACAATTACTGCGTTAAAAAAACCTTGTGGCTATTCTGGAAGACATCCTCTAGATATTAAAGATGATCCAGCATTAGTTGCAGATATAATTATAAAGCACTGCATAAATTATAAATTAAGGTTACAAACAAAACTTCTTGAAATTTCTAAAGGTACTGGTATAACTAAGGACTTCTTGGATAGAAGATATAAAAGAGGCAAGGAGCTTGAAACTGATAGAGAAGTATTAGCTTCTTTTGGGAAGAAACCCAATTTTTATGTTTTTATGATAGACTTAGATGGAAAGTGCTAAGTATAGTTTTTTGTATAGAAATATTTAAAACTCAAAAAATTGATTAAGATATATTCTAATAAAAAGAGTAAAATGGTTGAAAATAAATTTCTAAGTGTTGAAAGATATTTTACAAAAGGACTTGAGAAAAGTGTTTATGATTCTTTTGAGATGGAAAAATGCAATGTAGATATAATTGATGATAATAATAAATTATTATTTGTGCAGAGAGATGTTGAATTTCCTAAAACTTGGAGTCCTTTAGCAAGGAAAATCACGGCTTCAAAATATTTTTTTGGCGAACAAGAAACTTCTGAAAGAGAATCTTCTATCAAGCAATTAGTTGGGAGAGTAAGCAATACTCTTTACGATTGGGCAGTTAAAGATAATTATTTTTCTTCGCAAGAACAGGCAAAAGTTTTTGCAGATGAATTTGCTTACTTAGCGTTGGATCAGAGAATGTCTCCTAATTCTCCTGTATGGTTTAATGTAGGAATTCATAAAATTAAAGAACCAATAAAAAAAGAACACAAAAAATCTTATATAATTAAAAATAAAAGAGTTTGTAAAATGCCTTTAGGAAAAGAAAGAGAATATCCTCAGACATCTGCTTGTTTTATTCAAAGTGTTGATGATAATATGGAAGATATTATGGAACTTGCAGGGAATGAAGCTCTTTTGTTCAAATATGGTTCTGGAACTGGCACTAATCTTTCACCACTAAGATCTTCTAAAGAAAAATTATCTGGAGGAGGAAAACCTTCAGGACCCCTTGCTTATTGGGCTTTTTATGATAAAGTTGCGGGAATTGTTAAATCAGGAGGTAAAACAAGAAGAGCTGCTAAGATGGATTGTCTAAATGTATGGCATCCGGACATTATGGAATTCATAGAATCTAAAATGGAACAAGAAAAGTTATTACATATTCTTATTGATGCAGGAATTGATAGGGTAGTTGCTCAAGATGCGGTTAATTATCAGAATACAAATATCTCTATTAGAGTTAGTGATGATTTTATGAAGGCTGTTGAGAATGATAAAGAGTGGCAGACGGTTCCAATACATAATAAAGAACTTGCTGATAAAATGCCTAAATACAAGGCAAGGAATATTTTAAGGAAAATTTCAGAAGCAGCTCATTTTTGTGGAGATCCAGGAATGCAATATGATGATATAATAAATAAATGGCATACATGTCCAAATTCAGGGAGACAGAATTCAACTAATCCTTGTAGTGAATATTCATTTATTGATAATAGTTCTTGTAATCTTGCATCATTAAATTTAATAAAATTTATCAATAACGATGGAATTTTTGATGTTGAAGCTTTTGAAAAGGCAGTAAAAATAACTGCTATTACTCAAGATCTCTTTGTAGATAATTCTAGTTACCCCACTAAAAAAATTGCGGCTAACTCCCATAAATTTAGACCTCTAGGAATGGGTTATGCCAATCTTGGTTCTTTAGTTATGTCATTAGGATTGCCTTATGATTCTGATGAAGCAAGGGCTGTTGCTGCTGCTATAACAGCATTGCAGACAGGAAAAGTTTATGAAACATCAACTGAAATGGCTGAAAAGTTTGGGACATTTAAGGAATTTGAAAAAAATAAAAAGCCCATGTTGAAAGTTATAAAAATGCATAGAAATGCTTTAACTAAAATTGATAGGGATAAGTTACCAAAGGGTCTTGAAAATATTTTATATGAAACAAAAAAAACCTGGGACAATGTTATCGAAAGAGGTGAAAAATATGGATTCAGAAATGCGCAAGCAAGTGTTTTAGCTCCTACAGGAACAATAGGATTTTTTATGGATTGTGACACAAAGGGGATTGAGCCAGAAATAGGATTGGTTCAGACAAAACTTCTTTCTGATGGAGGAACTTTAAGATTAGTAAATAGTACTATAGAGAAAGTATTACCTAACTTGGGTTATGATGAAAAACAAATAGAAGAGATGATGTCTTATGTAAATAAAAAAGAAACTATGGAAGGAGCACCCCATATCAAAGAAGAGCATCTTCCAATATTTGACTGTGCGAACAAACCTAAAGAAAGTACAAGAAATATTTTATACCAAGGTCATCTAAAAATGATGGCTGCTGTACAACCTTTTATTTCAGGTGGAATTTCTAAAACAGTAAATCTTCCAGAGGAAACTCAAGTAGAAGAAATAGAAAAAGTGTATGATAATGCTTGGAGAATGGGTCTTAAATCAGTTGCTCTATATAGAGATAATTCCAAAAAATATCAACCTATGAGTTTTTCAAAGAAAGAAGGACTTGAAAAACTTGTTGAACCAGTAAGAAGAAAACTTCCCATAACAAGAAATGGAAAAATCCATAAATTTGATATAATGGGACATGAAGGGTATTTGCATGTTGGTTTATATGAAGATGGAACTCCTGGGGAAATATTTGTGAATATGAGTAAAGAAGGAAGCACTATTGGAGGATTAATGGACGCTTTTGCTACATCCATTAGTTTTAATTTACAATATGGTGTTCCTCTAAAGAAACTTGCTAATAAATTTAAAAATCAAACATTTGAACCTAGAGGCAGAGTATTAGAAGGAGATCCTGATATTCATGAAACTAAGTCAATTGTGGATTATATATTTACTTTTATGCAAAAAGAATTTTTAAAAGAAGAATTAGAAGAACAAAAACAAATAATTAAAGGACAAAATTCAAAACAAAAACAAAGTTTTACAAATTCTTTGGAAAACAATCTTGGAGAAGTAGAAACTTTTTGTGGTGTGTGTGGTAATCTAATGGAACAAAAAGGTCATTGCAATTTTGTGTGTCCAAAATGTAGTTGGATAGATCCCAAAGGATGTGGAGAATAAAAACAATCTTTCAATCACAATAATTAATATATAATTAAGTAAATAAATATTAAATTTTAAATATACAATTTAAAAATGCCAAAAATAAAAATTAAGAAGATTCATCCTAATGCGATTATTCCTAAATATGCCCATGAAGGTGATGCAGGAATGGATTTGTCTTCTGTAGGTAATATTGTCATTAAACCAGGAGAAATAGTTCTGGTTCCAACAGGATTAAAATTAGAATTGCCTTTTGGTTATGAGTTGCAAATAAGACCTCGAAGTGGATTGGCATTAAATAAAGGCATAACCTTGCCTAATTCTCCAGGCACAATTGATTATGGATACAGGGGAGAATTAAAAGTTATCCTTATTAACCATGGAAAAGAAAATTTTCATATTAAACCCAGAGACAAGATAGCACAAGCAGTTTTAAACAAAACTGAAACAGCAGAAATAGAAGAAGTTAATGAGTTAAATAATACCTCTAGGGGTGAGGGGGGGTTTGGAAGCACTGATTTGAAATGAAACAATATGATTTAAGTCTTCAAAGAAAAAGCGAATGGTGTGTTCCAGCTTGTTTGCAGGCAATTTTAAGACATGAAAATTAGGAAGTTAATCAAAAAAAGATTTATAAAAAATTAACTAAACTTGAAAGTGGTTTTGTTTTAATTAATGATAAAAAAATAAAAAAATTTTTTAATAAAAGAGGGTTTGAATATGAATATTATTATCATGACGCAACACCTTTTAATGAGCCAGATATGTTATTAAGAGAAATGATAGAAAATCAAAATCATGGAATTATTGGAACAAATAATCATGCATCTCTTCTTGTAGATTTTAAAGATCCTAATTTAGCACTATTAAATCCTCAGGATGGTCAGACAACTAACAAAAATATTTCTGAACTTAATAGTGAAATGTATAATAATTCGCAAGGAATTTTTGGATTAATCAAGAGATTGTAATATATATTTTTTTATAATTATATTTATAAAAAAGATAGATTTTAACTTAAAATGAGATTATCATCATTAAAAGTTTTAGAATTGAATGAAAAATATAATTTAATTGAGAATCTTTCTGAAGGGCAATTAACTAATCCTGAGGGAGTTGAATTAGAATTAAGAGTTGGAAGAGTAGAAAAAATTGTAGGAGATAGTTTTTTGGGTGCAGATGAAGGTAATAGATTTTCTCCTATAACAAAATTAATTGCAGATATAGAAAAAGATGGAAATAAAAGAGTAACTATGGGGCCAGAAGATTATTTTCTTGTAAGAACAGTTGAAATAATTCATTGTCCTTCTAAGCCTATTGAATATGAAAAAGGACAACCAGCGAGATATATTATACCTGATATAAGTCCAAGAACTTCCTTGCAAAGAGGGGGAGTTAGTTTGCTTTGCTCAACAACTACTCCAGGGTATAATGGGCATCTTACATTTGGATTAAAGAACAATAGTAAATACAATTTTGAGTTTGAATTAGGAGCAAGGATGTTTAAAATTTATTGGGAGCCTGTTATAGGGGATATAAAAAGAACATATTCAGGACAACATCAGGGTGGAAGAGTGACGAGCCAAGGAGAAATGGAGAAGCAAGTTTAAAATGGTTTTTGAATACAAAGGACAAAAATTTCTAACTGATAATGATTTGGAAGTGGTTAATCTAGGAAGATTTCCTGAAATAATTATTCAAAATAAAGAACTTAAGGAAATTTTTGAAAAGGGATATGAGAGGAATTTATTGGGAGGAGATGAAATTATTTCTTATCGCCAATCATTAGTAGCAAAAGGCATGCAATTTGACAAATTAGAAGAAGAAATTTTAAAAGATATTAAAGATTCAGAAAAACCTGATATCAAAGAAATTGTTTTTGATAAAACAGCGACAGGTATTGGAAGCGGACATTCTATGGGAGGACTTTCAGGAATAACTTTTGGATTGCATGGAACAAAAATGATTGATTCTGGCTTAACAGGATTAGTAGCTTCAAGGTCTTTAGTTACTAGTGGAAGAAGAAGAGAAGTAGCAGAAGAAGATATTGTAATTCCAGAAAGCATTACAAAAAGAGAAAATCTTCTTAAAGAATATTTAGAAATTTCAAGAGCAGCATTTAAAGAAAGCAAAGATTTCAAAACTAAGTTTGGCAGGCTTTCTGGCATTGAAGCATTTAACAAAGCATTGTCTTATAATAATCCTGCTGATTTATTTATAGGTCTTCCCTTAGATACTATGGCAACACTAGCTTTTGAAGTAAAACAAGACCAATTAAATCCTAAGGGACCTTTTTTACCTCGAGAAATTCATACTTTAGTAAAACAATTTCCTGAAATTGCAGAAGAAAATGGAATTGGAACAATGTATAAACAAAGAATACAGGTTCCGAGAGATACCTATTTTCATTATAATGTATTTAAAGATCCTAATTTTCCAAATTACCCATCAGAGTTAGTGAGAAAATTAGGTATGCCTTCAAAACCTCAACTAATAGATTCACATATTGATTTAACAGATGGTTTTAAAGAGGGTTTAAATAATCTTAAAAAAATTTTTGAACAAACAAAAAAAATAAAAGAGCCTGAAGAACTTGCAGAAGCAGCCATTAAATGTATGCTATCTACAAGGGAGCTTACAGAAGAGTATAATGAAGCTGTAAGAGTTAAAATTCTTGATAATCTTTCATTTAGAGTATGGTCAGAGCAAAAAAGACATGCTACATTAAGACAAAATGTTGAATCAATATATTCTGCCGCTAAGAACGCTTCTGAAAAGATGAAAGAACTTTGGCCAGGAATAGAAAGAGCTTATAATAAAACAGGATATTTTGAAATACCAGAATTAGAAAAAATTGTGGTAATTGAAAAAAAATTGAAAAAAAATCATGAATTATTAATTCCTTATGCTTACCATACTGGAAAACAATTAATGTTTTTTGATAAATTAACAAAAGAAGATGTTCCATTAAGAGATGCTGTATATGTTATTCCAAGAAATATAAAGACGAAAAACATAGAAAATTATGATTTAAAAAATCTAATTGATTTAGAATTGCCTTTAAGATTATGCACTGCTTGTGAGCCTGAAAGATATGCAACTTCTTGGCAAAAAAGAGAACTAATTGCTGAAGCTATTCCTGAATTAGAATACTTTTTACAACCAAAATGTAATGTTGGTTTCTGTACAGAAGCTAATTATTGTAAACATATAACTGACTTGAGAGAATATAATCCAGACTTGCATAAAAAAACAAAACAAGCTATGTTAAATAAAGCTAGGTAATTTTATAAAATATTCTAATGTTGTTGAAATATGAAAGAACAATATCAAAAAATTTGGGACTTGGCATTACCTTATTTAGAAAAAGGCATAAAGAAGAACTTTGTGGTCCATACTAAATGTGTTATTGAAGCAATGGAGCTATTACTTAAAGAGGAGGGAGGAAATGAGGAGATTCTTATTGCTGCTGCAATTTCTCATGATGTTGCTTGGTCAAAAGTCCCACGAAGTATTCAAGTTAATTGGATATCTAAAAGGGATAAAATAAAAGGGGATAGATTACATTTGGAATATGCCCCCTCAATAATAAAAAAAATATTGAAAAAAGTAAATTATGATTCAATCCAAACTAAAAAAGTAATTGAAATAGTTCAAGCTCATAAATTTCAAAATCCAAAGGAATTAGAAAAACGACTTTTAATTGATGCAGATTCAATGTCAGATGCTTTTAAAGAGCAATTTTATAGTGATGCTAAATCTTATGGTGTAACACCTAAAAAATTATATGAGTTTAGGAAACAAAATAAATTCTATACTAAATCTGCAAAAAGAATTTTTGAAAGAGAACTTGAATCAAGACGAAAAGAATTTCAATTCAAAAATTAAACCCTCTTCTTCAAAATTGACTTCAGTAATAGTTTTATAAATATCATTTATTCTTTTACTTCATGACAAATAATGACAAAGTTCCTGAATTAACAAATAGAGAATTTGAAGATTTTACAAAGAGGGGGTTGGTTTTAATAGATTTTTTTGCAGAGTGGCATATGCCTTGCCTAATAATGGAACCAATAATTAATGAATTGGGTGAAAGATTCAAGGGAAAAATAAAATTTGGAAGAGTAGATGTCAGCGAAAACCAAGAGCTCACACAAAAGCTCAATATTATTTCTATTCCAAATTTTACACTTTTTAAAGACAGGCAAATTCTTGAGCAGTTTGTTGGCTCAATGTCTTCTGAAGAAATGGAAGAAAAACTAGAGAAGTTCTTGGAACAATAATTTTTATAAATTGGTTGGATTTCTCTGGTTAGATTTAAATAAAATGGATTTTTTAAGAAGTAAGTTTGATAGTTTGTATGATTTAATAAAATATCCTCTGTTTTATCTTACAAAAAAAGATGCAGAGATTGCACATGATTTGTTCATACTACTTTCAAAAGTTTTAACTGCAACAAAATTAGAAAGATTAGTTTTAGATGATAAAGAAAATTATTTCAAATTACCTTTTGGAATTTCTAGTGCTGCAGGATTTGATAAAAATGCGCAAGTATCTCCTTTAATTTTAAAATACCTTGGATTCGATAGAATTGTTATCGGAACAGTTACAGGAAAACCTTGGCCAGGTAACAAAAGACCAAGGATGAAAAGAGATATTCTAAGAAAATCATTGATTAATATAATTGGGTGGGATAATGATGGTGCAAAGGCAGTTGCGAATAGAGTTAAATCATATAAGAACCATGAGGTTAAAATTACAGTAAGTATTGGTCCTACACCCGAACCAAAATTAAGTATTAAAGAAAAGCTTAAAGATTTGGAAGAAACAATTAAAATTTTTAAAGACATTCCTTATGTAGATAGATTTGAATATTGCCCATCTTGCCCAAATATAAATATTTCCAGGGAAGAAAACCAAGAATTATTGGGAGAATTTTCTAATTTTATAAAAAATGAGATAGGTTCTAAACAAGATTTGTATACTAAAATCTCCCCAGATTTAAATGAAAAAGAAATTAATAAAACAATTAAGGAAACTTCTAGTTTTGTTAAGGGATATGTTACAACAAATACAACAACAAGACACAATTATAGAGAAGGGGGAGGTAGTGGAAATATTTTGTATGCTCATTCATTAGAAACTCAAAAGATGTTTTATAACAGATTAAAAGAAACAGACAAAGAAATTATTGCTTGTGGAGGAATTGATTCTATTGAAAAAATTGAAGAAAGAATCTTTTTTGAACCTCAAGAAAGAAAAGAAATTCAGTTGTTAACTTCTTTAATATTTGAGGGTCCAAAATTGTTGAGAAAATTAAGAAGTTTCTTGTAAAATGGTTTTAGTAAGATATCACAAACAATATATTGGATTTGGAAGACAAAGACATAATAATCTCAGAAAATTAGAGTCAGAGTTAAAGAAATTAGGTTGGAAAAATTTGAGGTGGGTTCCTTCAAATCCTCTAAGAGATTCTGATTACACTTGGCAGTTAGCAGGGTGTCCTCCAGGTTATAATGGATTTTATGAAGACTATTGTGAAACTGCAGTAAGAACATTGACTGACTCTAAAAAACCTTGGAAGAATTTGGATAAAGTGTTAGTAAGAAAGGTTTTGGATAAGCCTCTTTATAATTTTAAAGGAGATAATTTTGAGTAATACAAAGATTTTTTAAATCAATACATCTTTACTGAGTTACGGCTCCGTAGCTCAACTCGCAAGCTCAATTGCGAAAAGTTACGCAAGCCAATTGATGCAATTGAACATTGCTCGGCCTGGCACTGCCAGTCTTCGCATTCTATACATTAAACTTTTAAACTTTAAATCGTTCAATGTATTATGGCTCCGTAGCTCAGCCTGGCAGAGCACTGGACTTTTACAGAAAAAGGTGTTTTTCTGTCCTTCAGAAAGACATTGCTTTCCGAAGTAATCCAGGTGTCGAGGGTTCAAATCCCTTCGGGGCCATTCTTTATTACTTAGAAAAACTCTTGCTTAGGTCTTCTGTCCAGAAACTAGGAAGAGAATTTTTAACAAAGCCCCTATAAAG
>CAZHRM010000010.1:0-17766 GCA_964534855.1 Candidatus Woesearchaeota archaeon | reverse complement strand
CGAGACAGTTTGTATGATATCTACTAGGTGTGTTATTGTCTGAGTGGAACAAGTTCATAGTACGAGAGGAACTGGACTTGGGTGCCTCTGGTCAGCAGTTGTCATTTGGCAGGCTGCATAGCTACGCATTGTGTGGATAAGAGCTGAATGCATCTAAGCTCGAAGCCATCCGCAAAACGAGACAATTAAGGCCGTCGAAAAAGACGACGTTGATAGAGTTCTTGTGTACGCACGAAGGTTCGCCGACGTGTTCAGCATAGAACTACTAAAAGCTTTATTTGTAGTTATTAATTTTAAGAATTAATGTGAAATTTTTCCAGTGCTTATTGATTTGTTATATACTCTCTAGAATAATAATTCTTTTAAAGTAATAAGAAGATAGAAAACAATGAATAATAAATACACTTTTGTAAGGATAATTAATATAGAAAAAGTTGGGATAAAAGATTATGTAACTAATTGGCCTGGAGGAAATGCAAATGGGACTAGTATTGAAAGTTTGGTTAATCATTTGGTTCTTCAAAAAAGAGTAATAAATTTTCTGGAAGGAGATTTTGTAGTTCCGGATCAAACAATTCTTTATGGAGAGGTTTTAAGAGAAGGAGCAAGTGCTAAAGATTTAAAAAACTTTTATAAGATAGGAAAAAATAAAGGTGTTGTTATTGGCTAATTCTAATTTAAAATTGTTTTTATGGATTTTTAATTTTAAATATATAATAGAAATATTTAAATAATAACTCTAATCTACTAAAAAGTTATGGAAGGAAAGTATAGTAAAGAAGAACTTGATAGATATATTAACACAAGATTAAATCTTTTGAAATCTGCTAAACAGTATTTAATTAAAGGAAAGAAAAGGCATTTAAAGAGATTAATCAAAAGACTAGAAGAATATAAAAAGATTCCTGAAGAAATCCGAAGATTTTATGATGTTAATGTAAAAGGAATAGAATCTTTACTAAACTAATTCTAGAATCCTCAAAGATTATACACCAGACACAATTTAATTGTGAAGATATAGTCTGTCTTCATTTTGAAAGATTTAAATAATGTTTTCTCTTTGATGTTTTATGAAAAAACAATTAATTCAATTTATAATTGGACTTGCATTGGCATTAATAGGAGCAGGCATAATGTTTCATGGCAGTCTTCTTGGAGAGAATAATTCAAGCATTGCGATTGTGATAGGAATTATTGGAATTGTCTTTATAGCTACGTCAGGTTATAGATTGATAAAGTAAACATTATTTCTTCCCCATTAATTCTCTCTGATTCAAATACAATAAAATTACTGCTCCAATTATAAAGAACCAGTCAACTAAAAAAGTCAAAATAAGAAAACCGAGGGCAATTAGTGAAAAGATTATTACTTTTGGATTTTTTATTTTCATTTCCTACTTCTTTTTAATAAGTGTCTAAAGCTTTTATCATTAATTTATTCTTCAACAAGTATATAACATTTCTCTTTTTGATGAGGGTCTGTTATTTTTTCACAAAAACTAGAGTCTTCTGCTTCCTTTGCAACACTCATGTAACAATCATCTCTTTCATAACTATTGGCTGCTTCGCATTTTTCTTCAGCTGTGATGCAATAAGTATACACTCCGCATTCTTTGTCAGAATGTTTATCAATTTGCGCATCACCTCCGCTCTTCTCACATTCATCTATTTTCTCTTCATCTTCAGGAGTACAAAATGCAAGATATTTAGGTGGCTCGGGTCGTGGTACATAAGGAATATCGTCTTGTGTCAAGTCAAGATCAGAAGCATATTTTTTAAAGTAAACATCAACTATCCCTTCTATAAAAGATTTATCCTCTGTTCCTTGTTTTCCTCCTGATGCAATTAGGTAGGCATTATTTGTCCAGGCTAATATTTCCCCATCATTTATATCAATTACTTTTTCTCCTTTATACTCTCCAAAAATATATGTTCCAGTATCTCCTCTTGCTAATATCCATTTAAGAGAATTTTTTACCTCTTCTTTGCTGTCAAATGGACAAACTATAGTAGCACCTGTTGAATAATCAACCATGCAGCATCTTATTGTTCCTATGTTTTCTCCGTCTTCTGAATATACAGGAACTTGTGTATGTTCATTTTCACCATATCCAGATTTTTCATATTCATTATCACCTATATTCCTCTCAATAAGCAATTTAGAACATTCTTTTAGCACTGGTGGCTTGGGTTCTATACCTATCATCTTCTTTAGAAATTCCATTACTTTTTCCAAAAATCCTTCAGTCATACATTCTCCACTAATACAAAGGTTGCTCTTGCATTCAAAGTTATTATCACATTCACCTTCTATTTGAAGAATAAATTTATTGTCAATGCAACAATATTCACCTTCTTTTCTATAACCAATAGGATAGCATTTGTCTTCTACTTCACAACCAGTGCAACTGTAAAAAACTTTTTCAGTTGGAATATCAATTGGTTCTTTTTCCACTTCTTCTATAGGGACACACTCTCCCATTGCACATTGGATTGTCTCTGTTTCTTTTCTTTTGACTTCAACTAATGCAGTTGTTTCAACATAAGGGCAGTTGTCATGGGCTTCAATATATATTTTATGTTTTGTTTTTCCTATTGAATTTTGTCCTTCTTCTATTGTTCCTTTAAATACAAAATAACCTCTTTCATCTGTTTTGTCTAAAGAGGCACTATGCCACATTCCTTCAGGCTCATAAGTGTAGGTTTGAGAATAAAAATGATGATAAGGAATAGGATTTCCATTTGAATCAAGAATCTCAATTATGACTTTGAAATCATCTCCTACATAATAAACATCTTTATTGAATGTTAGTTTTATTTCTACTGCACATATTGTTGGAACTGGTCTAATTTCTGGCTCAGGCGGTTCTCTTTGTGCTAATATATAACATTTTTGTTTTCTAGAATCTTCAGTTATTTTTTCACACAAACTAGAATCTCTTGTTCTCTCTGCAATTCTAACATAACAATCATCTCTTTCATTAACCTCGTCAATTTCTTCGCACACAGAAGAAACTGGTGTTTCTTTTAACTGCTTTCTACATTCCTCTTCTGCATTATAATAATTATATTTTGAGTCATCATAATCACAACCAGAATCAGAAACACAATAATTATTTTCAATTCTCCAGCCCATTATGGTTGGGCATTCTTTGGATATGCATGCTCCGTCTTCACAACCTTCAGGACAGACATATTTTTCACTCCTAATTTCTGGACCTTCACAATAACATTCATTTAAAGTTTTATCATCTAAGCAATAATCACATGGCACTGGATAATTGCATCCCCCATAAGAATCACATATAGACTGGCTCCCTGTTTTGTAATAATTTTTTCCGCCGTCACTATCATAACATTCCATAACAAAAGGCTCTAACTGACTCTCACATTCCTCTTTACTATAATATTTATATTTTGAGTCATCATAATCACAACCAGAATCTTCAGTACATTCATTATTCTCAACTCTCCATCCCGATATTGAAGGACATTCAGGCTTTACTTCTTTCTCTTCTTCTCCATCTGGCACATCTTCTTCAGTTACATTTTCAACAGTTTTTCCAGTAATCTTTCCAAAAACATCACTAAACCAACTTGCACTTACAAAACCAACAGAACTAATCAATAAAATTGATATTACTAATAAACTAAATATTACACTCCCCTTTTTCATATACCTATTAAAAAAACAGACTATAAAAAGATTTTGAAAAGTAAGAAAAATTTATATAACATAATTATTTTAAGGAAATATGAAAAAGAGGTTCAGTGGAAAAGTTAGAGTATCACAAAAGTTTGTAACTGCGCTTGCTATTGTAAGCATACTTGGATTTTTGGGAATTATGAGCCAGAGTTTTTTTGGATTTGATTCAAGCAAGTATATTGAATCTTTTCTTATGTTAATAATCGGAACAGGGCTAATAATAGAAGCAAAGATAAAAAAATTAAAATCTCTTTCGAGAGGAATAACTTCAAATAATATAACCCATCTAACAACCGTTATCATAGGTCTGATTGCAATTGTTGCTGGAATCTTTAGTTTCCCGATGATAAGAATAATTAATCCTTGTTTTCTTGCAATAAAAGGAATAATCAGCATAATTGCAATTGCTGTTATCATAATCCAAACGTGGATAATAGATTAACTTAAGGAATATTTTCTATCTCTCACTCAACTTCACTATCTCACCTATCATTAAATCTCTTGAGCTTAATTCTTTGTATTCCTCTTCGCCTTTTCTAAAATCTTCTTCTTTGATTAAAATCTCTTCTGGGCCTTTGGGGTCTTTCTTCCATTGGCTTTGCTTCAGAAACTTTAAGTTCTCGGCCTTCGATATCTTTTCCATGTAATTCTGAAATTGCTTTTTTTGCAGCTTCTTCATCTGAAATTGTTACAAAACCAAAGCCCTTAGATCTTCCTGAAAACTTGTCTTTGATAAGAGTAGCTTCTTCAACTTCAAAATTTGAAAAAAGCTTCTTTAAACCTTCATCATCAACAGTAAAAGGTAAATTACCTACATATAACTTCATTTTATCCTCCTAACTTAATTTAATTAAGAAATAGCTCCCGTACTCTAAACTGTATCTACATTTAACAAACATAAATATCCTTAATGAAGAAGGTTTTTAAAGTTTTGGATGTCCTAAAAAATCCGGTTTTTAATCTTCCAAAAACTTCTTAAACATATTTTTATTCTTTATTGAATGAAAAAGAGGAAAAATAATTTTTTAAATGCGATTACAAAATTTATAATATTATCAATTATAATTATGGGGGTTGGTTCTTATCTTGTGTTCAATCAAAAATTTATTGGTCCTATATTTTTAGTTTTAGGTTTGATGAATCTTTTGTTCTTGAAATTTTTTAAAATAAAGCTTAAAACAATTTATCCAGACTTAGTTTTTGGTTTTGTTGATAATAGTGTTTTAGTCTTTGCTGCAATTTTAGGGGGAATGATTGGAGGAGTCTTTGGTGCAGTAATTGGGGGGGCTGTAGGAAATACTATTACTGATGGATTTGGAGGATTGTTTGAAGGACATACAGCAGAAAGACTCAAAGACAAAAAAATTGAATATAAAAGAACTGCTTTGTCGTCATCATTAGGAAAAATGACTGGATGCTTATTTGGTGGTGGAACAAGTTTGACAATTATTTATCTAATTAGTTTATTTTAAAAAACTCCTTTTATCTTTATTCCTCTTTCTTCTAAACTCTTCCCTATTTCTTCTAATTTTAATTCTGGAATTTTAGAACTTCCTTTCAACAAAGGTTCATGAGATATCATTGATCTTAAAAATAATTCTTCTTCTTTAACAAACTCACAAATTCTATCCACTAATTCGGAATAATCTGTTGTTTGTCCAACAAAAGGGTTGTAATTTGAATTGCTTCCAATCCCATTAAAAATAATTACATTTCCCCTAGAATACAAATTAATATCTGCCATAGAAAGAAATATCTCCTAGATTTTATAAATATTTATATGATTTAATTCAATTTCTTCTAAAATACTTCCCAATTTCAAAAACCACCAATCCTGAAATTGCAAAAGGCAAAATAAAGAGCCAGTCTTTTAATGACAAAGAAACAATACCAAACACTGCTCCCAAAGGAGTGTAAAGAAACAACAAGTGTAAAACTATTGAAAACAGCACAGCATAATTCAACCACTTGTTTGAAAATATTCCTATACTCCATAAAGGCTTGTTTGAACGGCAAGTATAAACGAACATTAATTCAAACAAAATAATAGTAGTCAAAACCATTGTTCTTATCTCTTGTGCCGGAAGATTATTATTTATTCCAATAAGATACACTAAAAAAGAAACTGCAAAACTAAAAATTCCTGCAATTATTATGAATCTCCAAATTCCATCCAAAAGACTCTTCTCTTTTCTTGGAGAAGTTTTCATAACATTTTCTTGTTTTTCAAAAACCAAAGCAAGTGCAGGAAAAGAATCTGTGATGAGATTCATCCACAAAATTTGTAAGGGAAGCAGAGGAAGAAACCATTTGTCTGGGGTAAAGAGCAAGCCTAAAATCAAAACAGACAAAACTAAAAGAATTTCATCGAGATTAACAGCAAGAAAATATTTTGTGAACTTTCTTATGTTATCATAGGTTCTTCTTCCTTGTTTTACTCCTTCGACTATTGAGGCAAAATTATCGTCAACAAGAATAATATCAGAAACGTCCCTCGCCACATCTGTTCCTCTTCTGCCCATGGCAATTCCAACATCTGCTGATTTCAAAGCAAGAACATCATTTATTCCATCACCAGTTATTGCAACAACTTCCTGTTTTTGCTGAAGAATTTTTGTAATCCTCAATTTTTGGTGAGGTGTTGTCCTTGCGAAAATTGCAATTTCATCTATTGAATCTATTAGCCTAACATCATTCATTTTTTCAAGTTCTTCTCCTGTTATTGTCTTTCCCTTTATTCCAATTTGTTTAGCAATCGCCATTGCAGTCAAAACCGAATCCCCTGTAATTATCTTGACATTTATTCCTGCTTCACTACATTGTTTAATTGCGTTCTTGATTTCTTTTCTTGGAGGGTCAATCATTCCAATAAAACCCAAAAACACCAAATTCCTCTCCTCGAATTTGTCTTTTTTATTAAAATTTCTAAATGCAAATGCCAAAACTCTCAATGCATCTTGTTCCATTTTTTTTGAAGAATTCATAAGCTCTTTCTTTCTTTCTTCAGTTAGTTTTTTTATCTGCCCATCGACAAGCTCAAAATTTGAAATTCTGAGAATTTTTTCAGGAGCTCCCTTGGAATAAAGAACATTGTGTCTTCCAGCATCTCTGGCTATAGACATCATTTTTCTTTTAGAATCAAATTCAAATTTCTTAATACTTGGCTCAGTTTCAATCATCAATTTTTTATTAAATCCTAAATCAAGGGATGCTGAAAGCAATGCTCCTTCTGTTGGATCTCCAATAATTTCATATTTATTCCTTATTAATTCAAATCTTGCGTTATTACAAAGAATACTTGTCTTTAATAATTGGACAATTCCCCCATCTTTATTTATATCAATTTTCTTATTCCCTAAAAAAATCTCTTTGTCCTTTTTCTTGTAAAATTCGCCGTTTGAAAAAATTTCTTGAACATGCATTTTTTCTTCTGTTATAGTTCCCGTCTTATCAGAGCATATTACAGTAACGCTGCCCAAACTTTCAACTGCAGGAAGCCTTCTTATTATTACATTCTGTTTTGACATGAGCAAGGAAGAAATTGTAAATGAAATTGTGAGTACTGCTGGCAAACCTTCTGGAATTGCGGAAACTGCGAGGGCAACTGCAACCATGAACATGTTAATTACCTCAAAATGTTCTGTTATACCCAAGAGCATTACTAACAGAACAAAACCCAAAATAAAAAATCCAATTTGTTTTGAAAATTTGTCAAGGCGTTTTTGCATGGGTGTTTTTTGTATTTCAATTTCTTGCAAAGTTCCGGCAATTTTTCCAAAAACAGTATCCATACCAGTAGAAACGACAATCGCTTTTGCATTTCCTCTGACAACCCGGGTTCCTGTAAAAAGCATATTTTCTCGTTCTGCCAACACTATTTTCTTAGAAAGTTTTTTGGAAGATTTGTTTACAGGAAGGCTCTCTCCAGTTAAAACAGCCTGGTTCGCTTGCAAATTTTCAGATTCTATAATTCTACAATCTGCATTTATCTTATCTCCTGAATTTAAAACAACAATGTCTCCTAAAACTAACTGTGATGAGAAGATTTCAATCATCCTATTATTTCTAATAACTTTTGATTTTGGTATGATGAGTTTTTTAAGATTGGTTATTGCTTTTTCTGCTTTATACTGGTGGAAAAAACCTATTGTTGCATTTAAAACAATAATCGCAGAGATTACTACTCCGTCGATAAAATGACTTATTAAAAAAGAAATCACTGCTGCAATAATTAAAATGTAAATCAAAAAAGAATTAAATTGATGAAAAAAAATCTTTATGGGTCTTAATCTATAAGTTTTCTTGATTATGTTCTTCCCATATTCCTTAAGTCTGCTTTCTGCCTGCTCTTTGGTTAATCCTTTTTCAGAAGTTTTCAGTTCTTTGAAAATTTCCTCTTTTGTTTTAGCATGCCAGTCTGACATGTGGTAATAAAGAAAAATAGATTTATTAATTTAATGAAAGGTTTTTAAACTCCCTCTTACATTTCATTTTGTAAGTTGGGTAGTTAATTTCGGAATTCAGCTTTTAATTAAGCAGGTTTTGAAAAATATGAAAACCGAATTCTGAGGAAGGTCCGCCCACCATGAAAAGTTACTAAGTGAAAACTTAGATGCTGTGAAGTATGGCAACGGAAAAGAAATGACACAGCCAGTATTGAACTATGAAACTTGCGTTGAGTTGTGAAATATTGGATTTGATGAAACAGCCGCCCTAACTGGTGCAAGGTTTTGAACCGCATAGTCAAATGTTAACATGTTCTGTTCGCCTAAATGACGAAGAACAACAGAAGGTGGCCTATTCCCAACTTACATTTTCAGAACATTTAAAAAAACCTTATTTCTATTATTTCTATGGGGATTTAGCTCAGCGGGAGAGCACATGACTGAAGAACCATAAATTTTATGGTAGATGGATATCAAGATTTCAGACATCATGGTGTCCGGGGTTCGACTCCCCGAATCCCCATTAAAAAGATTTATAAAATAGAAATGCTTAAGGAGATATAAGATGGTAAAAAAAGAGGAGAATTTTGGTGTTGTAAGTTACACTCTTGGAATTGTTAGTATAGTAACTGCGCTTCTTACTTCTTTTGGATTAGGAGGGATAATTTTTGGAGTAATTGGACTTGTCCAAAGCAAAAAACAAAAGACAGATTTATCAAAAAAAGCCAAAAAACTAAACACTATTGGATTAATATTAGGAATAATTATGTTTATTATTTCTCTTATCACAACAATTTATCTTACAATTAAAGGTGTAAGTAACTTACAAAATTTCCCTATATAAAATGAAAATCGAAGATTTTCAATTCCTCGTTTTGCGAGGAAACATTAAACAAAACATCGGAAAATGACGAACAAAAAAAGAGCAGCAATGGAAATGAGTGTTGGAACAATGGTTACTATAGTTCTGCTCGTGACTGTTTTAATTTTAGGATTAACTTTGGTGAGGGGAATATTCAGTGGTGCAACAGATAGTATTGATTCAATTAATGAACAAGTAAAAAGTGAAATTGATAATTTGTTTAACACAGAACAAAAAGAGATTGTAGTAAGCCTTGGAGCTAAACAAAGTGCAAATGTAAAAAGAGGAACACAAAATTTTGGTTTTGTATTTGCATACTATCCTGATGACCCTACAGATTTAATGAATGACAAATGTTATTATAATATTGAAGCCAGTGATACTGGAGAATATTGCTCAAAAATGAGCGGATGGAATGTGAATAAAGTTGAAGATTGGATTGTTTCGGGAACAAATAAAGTTAATTTTGATAGATTGGAAAAAGATACTGGCTATGCCCTAGTAACTTTATCAATACCTGAAAGTATTCCAACATGCGAACAGAAATTCTATTTGGAAATTAATTGCCCAGGAAGCACACCCTCAAAATCCTTCTTTCAGATTAATGTAATCAAAAAAGGGATATTCTAAATTAAAATAATTTTTTAAACCACTTCTTCTTATTTAATTCATGCCATTGAGACTATACAACACTCTGACAAGAAAGAAAGAAGTTTTCAAGCCTATTGAAAAGGGGAAAGTAGGGATTTATGTATGTGGCCCTACAATCTACAATTATGTTCATATTGGAAATTTAAGAGCTTATATTTTCGCAGATATTCTAAGAAGATATTTTGAATTTAGTAAATATTCTATAAAAGAAGTCATGAATCTGACAGATGTTGACGACAAAACAATAAGGGACAGTCAAAAAGAGGGAAAAAGCTTAAGAGAATTCACTGAAAAATATGAGAAAGGATTTTTAGAGGATATTAAATCAATGAATATTGAAATGCCAGAAGTAATGCCTAGGGCAACAGAACATATTAAAGAAATGGTGGTGCTTATTAAAAATTTATTGGAAAAAGGCGTCGCATATAAAACAGAGGATGGAATTTATTTTTCTATTAAAAAATTTAAGAATTATGGAAAATTATCAAAAATAAAATTGGAAAAATTGAAAACAGGAGCAAGCAAAAGAATTAGCAAAGATGAGTATGATAAAAAAAGCGTAAATGATTTTGTATTATGGAAATTCCACACTGAAGAAGATGGAAAAGTTTTTTGGAATACTGAAATTGGAAAAGGGAGGCCGGGTTGGCATATTGAATGTTCTGCCATGTCAATGAAATATTTAGGAAAAACATTTGACATACATGCTGGAGGAGTTGATTTGATTTTTCCGCATCATGAAAATGAGATTGCACAATCAGAAGCAGCAACGGGAAAACAATTTGTAAGATATTGGCTCCACAATGAATGGATTCTCGTAGACGGAAAAAAGATGTCAAAATCATTGGGAAATTTTTACAATTTGAAAGATATAATAAAAAAAGGATACTCTCCTCTTGAATTAAGATATTTTTATTTGACAAAAATTTATAGGCAACAATTGAACTTTACTTGGAAAAATTTAGGGTCTGCAAAAAATGCATATCAAAGATTAAAAAATATAATTTCAGAGGTTAAAGATGATAAAAAAATTAATAAAAAATATTTGAAAGAATTTGAGAATGCAATAAGTAATGATTTAGATACACCAAAGGCATTGCAGGTCTTGTGGAAATTTCTACGTGATGAAAAAGCAAATGGTAAGATAGGAACAATAAGAAAAATTGATGGTATTTTTGGACTTGAATTATTAAAAAAAAAGAAGATTGAAGTTCCTAAAGAAATAAAAAAATTGATAGATGAAAGGGAAGAATTTAGAAAAAAGAAAGATTGGAAAAATGCTGATGAATTAAGGAAGAAGATTAATAAATTAGGCTATATTATTGATGATACAAAAGAGGGTGTGAAAGTAGAGAAAAAATAAAAAATGGTGAAAAGAAAAGAAATAAGATGAAATTCAAACTTAACAAAATTATAAAATACTTAATTTTTAGTGACTTAATATTTTATAGCGGGTGGGGTTTAGTTACACCCATATTTGCTATTTTTATTGTAAATAATATTCAAGAAGGAAGTGTTTTAGTTGTTGGCATGGCTTCAGCCATATTTTGGATATTAAAATCTATCTTAAGAATTCCTTTTGGAATATTTTTAGATTCTCATAAAGGTGAAAAAGATGATTATTTTTTCACAGTATTTGGACTCTTTATAGCGTCTCTAATTCCTTTTGGATATATTTTCTCTAAATTCCCGTGGCATATTTATATTTTGCAAGCCATCTATGCAATAGGAATGTCTATGAGCTTATCAGGTTGGTCTGCTATCTTTACTAGACATATTGACAAAGGAAAAGAATCAACAGAATGGGGAATAAGTGCTACAGCATATGGTATAGGAGCAGGAATAGCAGCAGCAGTTGGAGGATTGGCAGTTAGTAAATTTGGTTTTAATCCTGTTTTCATTGTTGTAGGAATCATGGGCTTAATTGGTGTTGCTCTCCTTTTATTTATCAAAAATCAAATAAAGGGTTTTGATGGTAATAATATATTTAATTTAAAAGAAATTTTCCAAAAAGAATGAAAAAAGAATTTGAATTCATAGACTTGAAGTATAAACCAAGAAATGATTTGGTTTGTTTATTTAGGATTTTCCCAAACAGAACTACAATAAAAAAAGCAGCGAATACTGTTGCTTTGGAAAGCAGTGTTGGAACATGGGCAAGAGTTAAGGAGCAGGATTATGTAAAAAAATTGCGGGCAAGAGTTTTTTCTATTCATGGAAATTGGGTAAGGATTGCTTATCCACAAGAACTATTTGAAAAAGACAATGTTCCAAATATCCTCTCGAGCATTGCTGGAAATATAATGGGAATGAAAGCTGTTAAAACAATAAGACTGCAGGATGTTAGTTTTCCAAAATTAATTTTGAAAAGTTTTTCTGGGCCAAAATATGGAATAAAAGGAATAAGAAAAATGATGAAGATAAAATCAAGGCCCTTGATTGGAACAATAATAAAACCAAAATTAGGTTTGAATGTAAAACATCATGCGCAAAGTGCTTATGAATCTTGGAAAGGGGGTTGTGATATTGTCAAGGATGATGAAAATTTAGCTTCTCAGAAGTTTAATATTTTTGAAAAGAGATTAAGCAAAACTTTGGAAATGGCTGATAAGGCTGAAAAAGAGAGTGGTGAAAAAAAAGCTTATTTAGTTAATGTAACTGCGGAAACAAAAGAGATGATTAAAAGAGCGCAATTAGTAGAGAAAATGGGTGGTAAATATGTTATGATTGACATTTTAACTGCTGGTTGGGCTGCATTGCAAACTTTGAGGGAAGCAAATTTTAAAATGGGGATTCACGCGCACAGAGCAATGCATGCTGCTTTTGATAGAAATCCAAAACACGGAATAAGCATGATGGTGATTGCTGATTTTGCAAGATTAATTGGAGTAGACCAGATTCATATTGGAACAGGAATTGGAAAACTTGAGGGTAAAATACAAGACATAAAAGAATTATCAGAAGAAATTGAAATGAAAGATGTTAAGGCAACTGATAAAAGATTAAAACAAAAATGGGAGAAAATTAAACCAACTCTAAGTGTGAGTTCTGGAGGATTGCATCCTGGACATGTCCCTTTCCTTATTAAAAATTTGGGAAAAGATTTAGTTATTCAAGCAGGTGGAGGAATTCACGGACATCCTTCAGGTTCAGAAGCAGGAGCTAAAGCAATGAGACAAGCTGTCGACGCTGTTTTGAAAAAAAATTCTTTGAAAGAATATGCAAAAACCCATGAAGAGTTAAGAGAGGCTTTGAAGTTTTGGAGATAAAATGAAAAAGAAAATTATGCCACCAACATTTTTTATAATATTTTTAATATTATCCATAATATTGCATTTCATTATTCCTATAAAAAAAATTATATGTCCTCCTTATACTCATTTTGGTGGTTTTTTGATTTTATTTGGAGTAGTCCTAAATATATGGGCCGATTCATTATTTAAAAAAAGGAAAACTACTGTAAAACCTCATAAGATTCCTACTTTCCTAGAAACTTCTGGCCCTTTCAAAATAAGTAGACATCCAATGTATTTGGGAATGGCAGCAATATTGTTGGGTGTAACAATTATTTATGGAACTTTAATTACATTTTTATTTCCAATAGCTTTTATAATTTTAATAGAAATCAAATTTATTCCAATAGAAGAAAAGAATATGGAAAAAGCATTTGGAAAAAGATATTTTGATTATAAGAAAAAAGTTAGGCGTTGGATTTAAAATGAAATTTAGGGAAATAACCTTAGAATCTGGAACAAACATCCTTTTAGGAAAAAATGCTGAGCAGAATGATGAACTTGTAAAACAATTCAAGGGAAAAGAAAATACAATAATTCATACTGTTGCAAGCGGAAGTCCTTTTTGTGTAATTGAGGACTTAGATCCTTCTAGAAAAGATATTAATTTAAGTGGGACTTTTTGCGCGACATATAGTCAAGATTGGAGAGATAATAAAAGAGACGTAAAAGTGAGTATATTTAGTGGAAAAGATGTTAATAAAAGTAAAGGTATGGAGATAGGAACATGGAAAGTCAAAAATTCTAAAATTAAAATTATCAAAAAACAAGATATTGAAAAATGCCAGAAAAACAAGGACAAGTACAATTAGGAAAACAGGGAATAAGTGAAAATTTTATTGGAACATTAAAAAGTCATTTTGATAAATGTAAAAATGTTAAAATTTCTGTTTTGAAATCAGTAAGAAAAAATAAATTACAAGTTAAAGAATTTTCCGAGGAAATTTTAGAAAAACTTGGAAAAAACTACACTGCGAGAGTTATTGGATTCACGATTTTTGTTAAAAAATGGCGTAAGGATGTTAGATAATATATACTTAATTAACCAAATCCTTATAAATAGTTTTTATCATAAAAGTATATGATTCCTTATGAAGAGTGGGAAATTATTAGAGAAAGAGAAAATATAGAAGTACGTAAAGACCCTTATGAACCAGAAGGTCATGGTATTTGTATAAAAAATACTGGAAAAATTATACTCTTTCCAAGATCAACATTGAAAGATTTAGCACAAATTAAAGATATTGAAACAGGAAGAGCAATTATTGAAAATTTACTTCCAATGACTGAAAAAAGAGGAAAATTTTTTGAGGATTCTAATATGAATTACAATAATATAATGGAAATTGCGAAAGATATTTATAGAAATTTTCTATAACTAAAAACTTATAAACTCCTTCCCTTTTCTATATTAAGTTAAATGGTTCAAGCCATTCTAATATCGAAAGATATGACTAATAAAATGACAAGTGTATATGAATTAAATGCTCAAGAGTATAATTTAAAATTAGCTGAAGCTTTGAAGAAAATTCCTGAGTTCAAAGAGCCAGAATGGGCGAAGTTTGTTAAATCAGGACCCGCAAAAGAAAGGCCAATTGATGACGCTGATTTTTGGCATAAAAGAATCGCTAGTGTTTTAAGACAAATTTACAAAAAGAAAACTATTGGTGTTAGTAGGCTTAGAACTAAATACGGAAGCAAGAAAAACAGAGGATATCAACCAGAAAAATTCAAGAGGGCTGGAGGAAAAATAATTAGAACAATTCTTCAACAATGTGACAGAGCCGAATTTACAGAAATTATAAAAGATGTAAGAGGAACAAAAGAGAGAAGACTTGGAAGACAACTTACTGATAAAGGAAAAAAGTTTATGGAGGAAATAAAATGAAGGAATTACCTATCAACAGAGAGCAAGCATTAGAATTATTAAAAAAATATGAACAAGCAGAATCAGACATGAATCATTATCTAGAAAGCGAGGCAATCATGAGAGCACTTGCAGAAAAATTTAGGGAAGATATAAACTATTGGGGAATGCTGGGATTGTTGCATGATGTTGATTGGACAATTACTAAAGAAAACATAAAAGAACATTTAACAAAAGCCCCCGAAATTTTGAAAGGGGCAGGATTTGATGAAGAGTTCATTAATATAATTCTTTCACATGGATATGGACACGATTGCGCAGGACTAAAAGATAAAGAAAGAACTCAAAAAATTGAGCATGCGCTCGCAGCTGCTGAGACTTTGACAGGGATAATATATGCTTATGCTTTAATGAGAGGAAAGAATATTTCAGATATGGAAGTGAAAGGATTGAAAAAGAAATTTAAGGATAAAAGTTTTGCAGCAAATTGCAATAGGGATATTATAGGAGAGATTGAAAAAATTGGTTTAGATTTAGACGAATTTTTGGAATTGTCAATTGAAGCTATTAAAAAAATAAAGGAGGAAATTGGTTTAAATTAAATGGGAATTAAAAATCAGAAAAAGAAAGAGAAGCTCGCAAAAAAAGCGAGACAGACTAAGTGGGCTCCTATTTGGGCTGTTCTTAAAAAATATGGAATGGGAAAGAAAATACATCCTTCAACTATGACTAAACACCGAAGATCTTGGAGAAGAACTAAACTTCATATTAAACCACGAAAGCAAAGGAAATCACATTTCAAATAAAATGGCTGAAAATAAAAAAGAATCAAAAGAAAAAACAAAACAGAAGGATAAAAAACCAGAAATAGTTTTTGAAAGGGAGTATACAATTCCGCTTAGAAATGGGTGGAAAAAAGTCCCGAGATACAAAAGAGCAAATAAAGCAATCAAAACAATAAAAGAATTTTTAGTTAGGCATATGAAAATTTATGATAGGGATTTAAATAAGATAAAAATTGATAGAAATTTAAATGAGGCTGTGTGGTTTAGAGGAATTAAGAAACCTCCCATAAAGATTAAAGTCAAAGTAGTAAAGGAGGGGGATATTGTCAAAGCAGAACTTTTTGAGGTTCCTGAAAAATTGAAGTTCAAAAGATTAAGAGAAGAGAAAAGAGAACAAAAAGCAAGTGGTGTTATTGAGAAAAAGAAAGCTGTTAAAAAAACAGAGGAAGAAGAAAAAGTTAAAGAAGAAAAAAAATTAGATGATAAAGAAAAAGCTAAGGCAGGGGAAGAGGTTAGCAAACAAATAGAAAAACAAAGGGCAAAGCAAATAAAACACCAAGTTGGTGGAAAAACAAAACAGCCGAAAAGACAAATTAGAAAGGCTTTGGAGAAGTGATTATTTTAATTCGAATCTATTTTTATCTCTCTCATATCTTTTTTTGACATTCTTTTTCCATGCTTCATCTAAATCAATATTGTGAGAATTTGCAAGGCACACCACTGCAAAAATTATATCTATAAGTTCTTGCTCAATATCTGCTGTATCTTCTAGAGATTTTTTTATTCTAGGTCCATAACGATTATTAAGTTCCCTTGCTAATTCTCCCACTTCTTCAATCATCTGAGTAAGTATTTCTAAAGGCTTGTAATAGCCTACTTTAAGTTGATTAATCCATTCATCAGTCTCTCTTTGTATATCTTTCATTGACATTTCTCTATTAAAAAGAGTAGATATATAAATTTATATGTAAATTTATAATTATGTTAAATAATTTAAAAAAAGAACTTCAAGAAATTTCGAATTCTGAACAAGCAGAAATACTTCAAAGATTTTTCAAAACAGGCGAGGGAGAATATGGAAAAGGGGATATTTTTTTGGGTGTGAAAGTTCCCATTCAAAGAAAGATTGCTAAAAAATATCAGGAGTTAAGCTTGCCTAAAATTCAAGAATTATTAAAAAGCAAAATTCATGAGCACAGATTAATCGCATTAATCATCCTGATAGGCAAATACAAGGGAGCAAAGGACGAAGAAAAAGAAAACATTTTTAATTTTTATTTAAAGAATATGAAAAAAATAAACAATTGGGATTTAGTTGATTTAAGTGCCCCCCCTATTGTAGGAGATTTTTTAATCAATAGGAAAAAGAATATTTTATATGAACTTGTGGAATCAAAAAATCTTTGGGAAAGAAGAATTGCAATAATTTCCACTTCTCATTTTATCAGAAATGATGAATTTGAAAGTGTGTTAAAAATTTCAGAGATTTTATTGAATGATGAGCATGATTTAATTCATAAGGCGGTTGGATGGATGTTAAGGGAGATAGGAAAAAGAGATTTAGAGGTCGAGGAAGAATTTTTAAAAAAACATTACAAAAATATGCCAAGAACAATGCTTCGTTATGCTATAGAAAGATTTGATGAAGAAAAAAGGTGGAGATATTTGAGGGGGAGATTTAAATGAACATCCAAAAACTTAAACAAAATAAAAGCATCAAAGAACTTCTTGAATTTGGAATAATCAACATTGACAAATCTTCAGGACCGACGTCTTTCAATATTTCTGATTTTGTAAGAAAGAAACTTGGACTCAGAAAAACAAGTCATTTTGGAACTCTTGATCCAAAAGTAACAGGTGTTTTACCAATTGCATTAAATAGGGCTTGCAAGCTAACAGGATTTTTTTTAGAAAAAGATAAAGAGTATGTTGGAATAATGAGAATTCATGAAGATATCTCTTTAGAGAATGTTAAAGAGGTAATAAATAAAAAATTCCTTGGAAAAATCAAACAGACACCTCCTGTAAAGTCAAGAGTCAAGAGGCAAGAAAGATTAAGAGAAATTAAGAAATTTGATTTAATTGAGAAAGACGAGAAAAACATTTTGTTCAGAGTAGAGTGTGAAGCAGGAACATATATAAGAAAATTAATTGATG